>JBDSOE010000128.1:0-20421 GCA_039915005.1 Ginsengibacter sp. | reverse complement strand
GAAGTTTTTAAAATGAATAATCGGGTGGCGCTGCCCGTGGTAGATGATTATAATGTACTGCTTGGCATCGTTACCATTGATGATGTGCTGTGGGTAACCAATGAAGAATTCAGTGAAGATATTCAGAAAATAGGTGGTGCCGAAGCATTGGATATGCCTTACCTGGAGACGCCCTTGTTTACGTTGGTGAAAAAAAGAGTAGGCTGGCTGGTGATACTTTTTTTTGGAGAAATGCTTACCGCCACAGCCATGGCATTTTACAATGCAGAGTTGGAGAAGGTGATCATACTTACCAATTTTATTCCCCTCATCATAAGCACCGGGGGCAATAGCGGCACACAAGCTTCCACATTGATTATACAGGCAATGGCTTTGGGTGAAGTAAATTTAAAAGACTGGTGGAGGGTAATGCGGCGAGAGATTTTATCGGGCCTGATGCTTGGCTCCATTTTGGGCGTTATCGGTTTTATGAGAATAACAGCCTGGAGTTTTTTAATGCACCAGGGAATTATGCCTGACATTTATGGAATACACTGGATGTTGATCGGGTTCACGGTAAGTTTTTCACTGATCGGAGTAGTGCTTTGGGGATCGCTTATTGGCAGTATGCTACCCATTCTTTTAAAAAGATGGGGCGCCGACCCTGCGTCTTCCTCAGCTCCGTTTGTAGCAACACTGGTGGATGTTACAGGGCTTATTATCTTTTTTAATGTTGCGCTGTATGTATTAAAAGGCACCCTCCTTTAATTATGTATTTATATTTATTGGCCGTGCGGCTAAACGGTAATCGGTAAACAAATAGTTAGTCCACTTAACAAAAGTCATTCACCTTTAAAAAGAATTTCAGTTTATTTTTACGCGCCCAATTTAAAAAAGACTCATTACATAAGAATTCGTTTCTTATTGAAAAAAGATACATGAAATTGAAATCAACTGATCAAAAACAATCCAAACCCAATATCTTCAAAATCCTGAAACCCTATTCAGGAATGATCAGCGCGCTATTATTTTTTGCATTATTAAGTAACGGCCTCAACCTGGTAATCCCAAAGATCATTCAATTCGGTATTGATGATTTTACTAGGGGAATTTTCAATATGAAGAAAATCATCACCTGGTTTTCCCTCGCAGCCTTGTTAATTTTCATCTTCACTTACATTCAAAGTATCATTCAAACTTTCGCTTCTGAAAAAGTAGCCCGCGATATGCGGGAAAAACTGGCTTCAAAAATCTCGCAACAGGATTATGTTTACATACAGGATACTACTCCAGGAAAGCTTCTTACCAACCTTACCTCTGATGTGGATGCAATCAAACTGTTTGTGGCACAAGCCATCGTTTCCATTGTATCTTCTGTTGTGTTAATTATCGGCACGAGCATATTGTTATTAAATATCAACTGGAGGTTGGGATTGGTGGTATTACTAATCATCCCTGTTATTGCAACGTCATTCTTTTTCATCTTTAAAAAAGTAAAAACTTTATTCAGGAAAACACAGGAAGTAATTGATTGGCTTAATAAAGTAATTAATGAAAGCATCCTGGGTGCTGCTCTCATACGCATACTCAATGCTCAATTTACAGAGTATAATAAATTTATGGATGCCAATATTGAAGCCAAAAATTTAGGTCTTTCCATACTGCGATTATTTGCCACGCTTATTCCCATCATAGTTTTAACTTCCAACTTAGGACGCCTTGCCGTATTGGCTTTAGGCGGCCACTTTGTAATTGGAGGCAGTATGACCTTAGGAGAGTTTGCTGCGTTTAACAGTTATATTGCCATCCTTATTTTTCCTATCATTATGATTGGTTTTATGAGTAACGTGATTGCACGCGCATCCGCATCTTACCAGCGAATTCATCATACACTTGAGTCTCCTGACTTTATTGACAAAGGAACTGTTACCACACATTTAAAAGGAAATATCAGGTTAGAAAACGTAAGTGTTTATTATGGTGAAAATCCAGCCCTGAAAAACATTTCATTTACCATTAATGAGGGAACCAAAACCGCGATAATAGGACCGACGGCAGCGGGAAAAACCCAGTTGTTTTATTTATTAACTACTTTAATACAACCCAAAGAAGGTGCCATTTTTTATGATGAAGTAAGCATTGCCAATTACTCCAGGCCAGCGCTGCTGAGCCAGATTGGATTGGTATTTCAGGACAGTATTATATTCAACATGAGCCTTCGCGAAAACATCGCATTTAATGCTGACGTAACCCAACAGGATCTTCAAAAAGCAATAGATACTGCAGAGCTAAACGACTTTATCCATACGCTTCCCAAAGGATTAGATACTATTGTTTCTGAGCGCGGCACCAGTCTTTCCGGAGGACAAAAGCAACGCATTATGCTGGCAAGAGCGCTATATATTAATCCAAAAATATTGTTACTGGACGACTTTACAGCGAGAGTGGATACGCTTACAGAAAAGAAAATATCGCGCAACGTAATAAAAAATTATCCCGGCATTACGTTAATATCAGTAACGCAAAAAGTAGATCCGGTAAAGGATTACGACCAGATCATCGTAATTATGGAAGGGGAATTGATAGTGAGTGGGAAGCATGAATACCTAATGCAAAGTTCACCGGAATATGTGCAGATCTATCAGTCGCAAAAAAGCACTATAGACATGGAAGTGCAAAATAATTGAAGCCAAAATTGATTTTCAATTAAAAAAAAGCAATGGATTATAATCTCAATATAGAACAAAAAACTTCCACCAAAGAGGCGTTACAAAAAATGCTTCAATTCATGAAGGAAGAGAAAAGAAACTTAATAATCGCTTTTATTGTAATGGCATCCAATTCTGTCATTACTATGCTTACTCCTTATTTAATTGGCTACACGATTGATCATTATATTCAGACCAAAATTTACCGCGGATTACTTTTGTTTTCAGGACTTTTACTAAGCCTCTTTCTTGTTTCGGCCATAACCGATTATTTACAGACAAAGATCATGGGCAGTATTGGAATCCGCATGTTGTATAATTTGCGTAACGCTGTTTTTAATAAAATACAGGGACTGCCCATTGCATTTTTTAATCAAAATAAAGCCGGGGATTTAATTTCAAGAATCAATAATGACACCGATAAGGTAAATCAATTTTTCTCCCAATCGCTTATGCAGTTTGTGGACAGCATTTTCACCATGTTGGGTGCGGCCATATTTCTTTTAGTGATCCACGTAGAATTAGGCGTAGCTGCTTTGATGCCCGCGGTTTTTATTTTAATTTTCGTAAGAATTATTTCACCCCTGGTGAAAAAGAAGAATGCCGCCAGCCTTAAAAGTACAGGAGGATTAAGCGCAGAAATTCAGGAAAGCCTTGGCAATTTTAAAACAATCATCGCCTTTAACCGCAGGGATTATTTTCGGAATAAATTTAATTCAGTAAACACGATAAATTATAAAGCCGCTGTAGGAGCAGGTTTGGTAAACAATATCTTCCTGCCGGTTTTTACTTTGTTTTCCAATATAGCGCAGTTGATCGTGTTGGCCTTGGGCATATACTTAATTTCAACCGGCAACTTCACACTAGGATTGTTGATTAGTTTCATTGCCTACACGCAATATTTTTACCAGCCCCTTCGACAACTTGCTACGCTTTGGGCAAGCTTTCAAACTGCCATGGCAGCCTGGGACAGGATTTCAATTATTTTAAATTTAGAATCGGACCTGGTTCAAAAAACTGAAATAAATTCGGCCCCTGTTGCCAACGCCCCCTTGTTAGTTTTTAAGAATGTTTCTTTTCAATATTCTGAAGGGAAAAAAGTTTTGCATGATATCAATTTTAAATTAGAACAGGGAAAAACCTATGCGTTCGTAGGGCCCACGGGGGGAGGTAAAACCACCACGGCTTCTTTAATAGCAAGATTATATGATCCTACAGAAGGCATCGTTTTTTTAAATGGAAAAGATTTGCGTACCTACTCTTCAGAAGATCTCAGTAAGAAAACAGGCTTCATTTTGCAAGAGCCCTTTCTTTCTAATGGCACCGTACGTGATAACATTTTATATGGAAACGAAGCCTACAAAATATTCAACAAAGAGCAATTAAACCAGGTATTAAAAGATGCCCATCTTAATAATTTAATTGACAGGTTTGAAAACGGATTAGATACGAAAATCGTATCCGGTGGCGATTCCATGAGCTTGGGAGAAAAACAATTAATTGCTTTTATAAGAGCAGTTTTGCGTAAGCCAGGCTTATTAATTTTAGACGAAGCCACTGCGAATATTGATACCATTACCGAAAAATTGCTTGAAGATATTCTGCAAAAATTACCTGCTTCCACCACTAAAGTAATTATTGCACACCGGCTAAACACGATACAAAATGCAGACGAAATTTTCTTTGTAAATTCCGGTGAAGTGGTTGCCGCGGGCACATTTGAAAATGCACTACGCTTATTGCTGGAAGAAAAAAGAGAAAGCTAAGATGTTCGGGGCCTAATTCAGAACAAACTGAATTGTTTTTGTTGACTGCATTAAAATCCGGAACTACCGCCAGCTGCAAATAATAATAGCGGCAATAATATTTCCTGCTACATTGTACAGTCCGTTTATTAAATGCAAACCCAAAGGCCTTTTCTCATACAAATAAGAAATATGAATAGCGGTAGCCGAAAAACAAATTCCGGTAATTAACCCGATCTTCAAACCGGGCAACCACCCTGAAACATTTAACCTGGTAATAATGAGGGACAAACCAAATGCGCAAACGAGCATCAGAATAAAAGAAATAGCCATGATAGCGCCCGCCCCTTTTTTTGCATCTGGGTCTTTTATTAAAGCGCTGGTATACGATTGCCATTTTTTTCCGAATAAAGAAGTGTACCATATAGCTCCGAGGAAAAAGTAAGCCAAACCGGCTACCAGTACGGAAAGCCAGTTAATGTTTTGTAAGATTTCTGTATTCATTGGTGTAAGTTTAGTAAATGATTCAGAAAACTAATAAATATTTTTCCCAAAAGCAAGAGTTTACCTGTATTTCATTTTGCCTTTTCAATAACATACATCAACACGCGAATGGCTAACTATGCTTCCTCTTCCGGTTTTTGATTCTCTTCGCCCATCACCAGGTTGGCTCCGCCATCGCGTATTATTTCTTCCATGTTACGGTCGTTATCAATAATTCCCTTTTCTTCAAGTACCCGCATATCTTTTGCATCTCGCAAAAATTCAGAAGCAAAAATAAACTCGTTCAGTTTATCGTGCTTGCTGAATATAATTTCTTTATTATTGCCTTCCCATTCTTTTTTACCAAGATATAAATACAAAATATTTTCACCAATTTCCATCACACTGTTCATATCATGCGTATTGATTACGGTAGTCATGTCGTTCTCTTTAGTGATCTCGTGAATCAATTTATCAATAACCATAGAAGTTTGCGGATCCAGTCCGGAATTGGGCTCATCGCAAAATAAATATTTTGGTTTCAGCACAATGGCTCTCGCAATGCCCACTCTTTTTTTCATACCTCCGCTAATTTCCGCAGGATATTTTTTATTGGTGCCTTTTAAATTCACCCTTTCCAGCACATTATTTACCCTTTCCATTTTTTTTGCATGGCTCCATTTGGTAAACATATCCAGGGGGAATTTTATGTTGCGCTCCACCGTCATGCTGTCGAAAAGCGCCGACCCCTGGAAGAGCATTCCAATTTGCTGCCTGAGTTCTTTACGTCCTTCTTCGGGCATGGTGGTTAGATCTCTTCCATCAAAAATAATATCGCCCTTATCCACTTCAAATAAGCCCACCATACACTTTTGCAGAACTGTTTTACCACTGCCGCTGGTGCCAATGATAAGATTGGTTTTGCCTGTTTCCATCACAGCGCTTACGTCTTTAAGTATTTCTTTATCCCCAAAAGATTTGCTGACATTTTTTATTTCTATCATAGAAGTGCAATTGTGGATTTAAAATTTTTTTATTTTTTTTTACAATAAAAAGAAAGCAAGAATATAGTCTGCAAATAAAATAAGTATGCAACTGGTAATAACTGCGGTGGTACTGGCTCTTCCTATTTCCAAAGCACCTCCTTTTACATGATAGCCGTAAAAAGAAGAAACACTGCTGATTATAAAAGCAAACGTATAAGCTTTTACCAATGCAAACTTCACATTTTTAGGCACAAAGTTTTGTATAAGCCCCCTGTCGTAAGTATCTGTAGAAAGTATGCCTCCAAGGCTGCCGGCAAGCCTGCCGCCATAGATACCCAGCACCATTGAAATAATTACCAGTAAAGGAATGGTGAGAAGAGCGGCTAATATTTTAGGCATTACGAGATACGATTTCGTGTTGATGCCCATAATTTCCAATGCGTCTATTTGTTCGCTCACGCGCATATTTCCCAGTTCACCTGCAATCTTACTTCCCACCACGCCTGCCAAAACAATACACACCAATGTGGGTGCAAACTCCAGTATCACCGTATCGCGTACAATCTGGGCAATGGTTTCTTTGGGAAGAATGGGGCTTGAAAGCTGATAGGCCGTTTGCACAGCACTTACCGCCCCCATAAAAACGGAAATGATACAAACAATTCCCAGCGATCCATAGCCAATTTCCACAGACTGGTGCATGAATTCTTTCCAATACATTTTAAAATTTTCCGGCCTGGTAAGCATTCCTTTTAGCATAAGAATGAACGCGCCTATGGTAGAAATTAATTTCATTTTTTTAATTTTCGTTTATGCTTCTGTTTCTTTTTTCCCCGATCTCCTCCATCTTTTCTTAATAATTTCCTCTTCGCTATTTTTTCTGCCGCATTTTATTTGCGCGTCTATTACCGCTACTAATACCATATTGTAAATGCTGCGTACATGGCTTCCCAGCTGCAAAATATGAACCGGTTTGTTGAGTACTAATAGGATGGGGCCTATCAGATCTGCACCACCCACTTCCTGCAAAAGATTATAAGCCACATTGCCCGCGGCAAGGTTGGGAAAAATGAGCACGTTCACATCATGATTCACCAGCTCGCTGAAAGGATAATTATCTTTTAATATTTCTTTATTAAAAGCAACATTGGCCTGCATTTCCCCATCAATAATCAGTGAAGGTTCCTTTTGTTTTACTATCCTTCTGGCCTCTGCCACTAACCTGGCTTCAGGAGAATTGCTGCTGCCGAAATTAGAATAACTAAGCATAGCAATGCAAGGCGTGATTCCAAAAGTTTTTACCTCTTTGGCCACCAGTAAGGCTATGTCCGCCAGTTCCTCTGCGGTAGGATTAAAATTGACAGTGGTATCCGCAAGAAATAACGGCCCCTTCTTGGTCATGATAATGTACATGCCCGCCACTTTTTTTGACCCCCTTTCCAAACCAATAGTTTGAAGAGCCGGGCGTATGGTGTCAGGATAATTTTTCGAAAGTCCCGAAATCATAGCGTCGGCTTCGCCGGTTTCCACCATCATGCAGCCAAAATAATTTCTGTCTCTCATCATCTTTTTGGCCTCATAATAGTTGAATCCTTTTCGTTGTCTTTTGGCAAAAAATAATTCGCCAAATTCTTTTCGCTTTTGCTGCGCCTCATTACTTTTGGGATCAATGATGGGTATATCAGCCAGATCTATTCCATTCTCTTCAGCAATCTGCAATATTTTTTCGCGATTACCCAGCAGAATAGGGAAAGCAATTCCCTCATCCTGCGCCAGCTGTACGGTTTTTAAAATTTTAGAATTTTCAGCTTCCGCAAAAACAACGCGTTTGGGATTTTTTCTTGCTTTGGCGCCTATTACCCTCAGCAACTGGTTGTCAATTCCCAATCTTTCATTAAGCTCATTTTTATATGCCTCCCAATCTGTAATGGGGAAACGGGCAACACCACTTTCCATAGCAGCCTTGGCCACTGCCGGTGATACTGTGCTAAGAAGACGATTATCCAACGGCTTCGGAATAATATAATCGGGGCCGAAAACAATATTTTTTTCATTGTATGCCATCATTACAATATCGGGTACGGATGACCGGGCCAATTCGGCTAAAGCCCTTACCGCTGCAAGCTTCATGGCTTCATTTATCTGCGTGGCCCTTACGTCCAGTGCACCACGAAAAATATATGGGAAGCCAAGAACGTTATTCACCTGGTTGGGGAAATCACTTCTTCCTGTGGCCATGATTACATCTTTACGAACTGCAACGGCTTTATCATAAGTGATCTCGGGATCAGGGTTGGCCATCGCAAAAACGATAGGGTTTTTTGCCATGCTCTTTACCATTTCCGGCGTTACCACATTTCCTACACTTAAACCGATAAACACATCGGCATCCTTCATGGCGTCGGCCAGGGTGATATCTTTATTTTTCAACACCACAGCAAACTTCTTCTTAATTTCATCAAGGTCATCACGTTCCGAATGGATGGCTCCTTTGCGATCGAACATAATAAAATTAGAAAAGGTAGCTCCCAATGCCACATAAAGCTGCACGCAGGCCATAGCTGCCGCACCTGCTCCATTTACAACAAATTTTACACGATCAATTCTCTTCTTCTGAATTTCGAGTGCATTTAATAAAGCAGCCGCGCTTATGATGGCAGTACCATGCTGGTCATCGTGCATAACGGGTATGTGTAAACGCTCTTTTAGCTTTTGCTCAATATAAAAACATTCAGGCGCTTTAATATCTTCAAGATTGATGCCGCCAAAAGTGGGCTCTAGGGCTGCCACAATTTCCACTATTTTTTCAGGGTCTGTTTCATTAATCTCTATATCAAATACGTCTATATCGGCAAATATTTTAAATAAGACCCCCTTACCTTCCATGACTGGCTTGCCTGCTACCGGCCCTATATTCCCCAGTCCCAAAACCGCGGTGCCATTGCTGATAACCGCCACCAGGTTGCCCTTAGCAGTATATTGGTAGGCCGCTTCAGGATTATCGTGAATTTCCAAACATGGCACGGCAACGCCGGGTGAATAAGCCAATGAAAGATCTCTTTGTGTTTTAGTAGCTTTTGTAGGGATAACCTCTATTTTTCCAGGTCTTCCCTTTGAATGATAATCAAGCGCTTCCTGTTTTCGAACAACTTTTTGCATACCTATTTATTAAGCCAAAGCCCTGCAGGGCAAATATTTTTTTATGAATAAAAAGTAAAGATAGTTATTGTATCTAACTCAGGTTATTACCACAGAAGCGCCAAGCCATGCCATAATACCCATGCCATTTTCAATAGCTTTTTCATCAATGTTAAAGGTAGGCGTGTGCACTCCCGAACTAATATTCTTCTGGACATTACCCACCCCCAGCCTAAAAAAGCAAGCCGGCATTAAATGAGAATAAAAAGCAAAATCCTCGGCACCCATACGCATTTCCGTTTCTTCTACATTTTCTTTTCCGGCAAATTCCATTGCACTTTGTTTAGCTCTCTCCGTTAGAGACCCGTCATTTAAAACAAAAGGATATCCAACATCTATTTCCACATCAATTTCCGCGCCCGATGTTTGCGCAGTTCCGCGGCAAATATTTTTGATAAGCTCATGCGCGTTAAATCTCCATTCTTCATTCATTGCCCTGAAAGTACCCATCAGCTTTACTTCTGATGGAATTACATTAGTGGCATTGCCGCCCTGTATGGACGTAATGGAAAGCACTGTCGGGTTAAAAGGATTGTTCATCCGGCTAACCATTTGCTGAAGATTTATCACAAGCTGCGAGGTGGCAAGAATGGTATCAGCCGTAAGATGCGGGGCGGCGGCATGGCCTCCTTTGCTTTTTACGGAAATATAAATTTCGTCGGCGCTGGCCATCACCATCCCTCCGCGAAAACTTAATCTTCCCACTTCGAGGTTAGGATGCACATGCAATCCGAAGATGGCTTCGGGCTTTGGATTTTCCAGCACCCCTTCTTTTATTAAAAGACTGGCGCCTCCCGGGTTTTTCTCTTCACCAGGCTGAAATATTAGTTTGATAGTGCCTTCCCAGTCTTCTTTTAATTCGTTCAAGATCTTAGCAGCGCCCAGCAAACAAGTGGTGTGCACATCATGGCCGCAGGCATGCATTACGCCTTCATTTTTGGAACGATATTCCAAATCATTTTGCTCTGTAATGGGCAGGGCATCCATATCTGCCCGCAATGCTATTATTCTCTTTCCCGGATTCTTTCCTTTTATGATGCCGATAACGCCGGTAGTTGCCATTACCTCAAAACCAATTCCGTAATCCATCAACTTGCCCTGTACGTATTTTGAAGTTTCAAATTCATGATAGCTTAGTTCCGGATGCGCATGCAGGTGGTGGCGGATCTTAATAAATTCATCTGCATACTTTTCAGATAGCTGTTTTATTTTTTCTTTCAACATGGAATGAATACAATTTCGTCAAAAGTAAAAAGAGTTTCGTGGATGAAAGTTTTTTAATTAGAAGTTATGAATAGTCAGTTACGAATATCCAGACTCCATAATTCCATAGATTAGATACAGATAAAGATTATAATGACTGGTTAGGTGCACTAATTTTTGAATAAAGTTTAAATATATACATAAATAATGGAAAAAAAATCGCTTTATAAAAATTATGGTATTATATTCGTTTCCTAAATCCTAAGGAGAGCGAAATAATACGAAAGCTATTTAAACAAAAATTTTCTTTATGTTTATTCTCCTAAAAAATGCTACCACATGAAAGTCTGTAATTTAACTCTGTTATTATTTGTAATACTATTAAGTTTAGCATCCTGCAAAAAGGATAACTCTGTAACAAAACCTGTAAAGTTTACTTCAACTACTTATAAGACTTTAGGTACTTATGATGCTGCGGGAATACCCACTTATGCAACTACTCCTGATGTAATCTCTTCGGATTTACTTTCATTCATTTATAATACACTACCGGAGCGTACAGATTTGAGGGTTTCAAATCCTGAATTACTTACAACCAAAGCGATTGCCGATATTAAAATTACCCGGTCATCGGAAGCTTTTATAACATTCGTTTCTTCAGGTACCGGGCGTACGAATTCGTTTGGTTTTTACACATATCCCACGAATCAACCGCCTGCAACTACGAAAGATATAAATACAATCACCTATATATTCCCCTACTGCGGAAATCGTACAACATTAAAAGACGGCACTAAGGTAGATATTGGGAGATTTGAAGCGGGCACATCAATTGGTTTTGTTTTACTACAAAACGGTTGGGATACCACTAATCATAAACTAAATAATAATGTTGTCCATTTTTTATCAAATGATATTTTAAATCCTGAAGTGGACCCGAACCTAAAAAAGCACGCAGTCCTAATCAATTATGCTCCTGAAAATAAAGTTTTAATAGGGTTCGAGGATATTGATAGAACTTCATCTGATTGTGATCACGATTTTAATGATTTAATCGTTTATTGCACTCTTACTCCATTCTAAGGCAGGCGCTGCAGACCAAATATTTTCAACCGTTTATCCCAACTCTTCTTTCTGGGTAATGTACTGAAAAGTTACTTGTTAACTTTCTATCCTCACCCCTGATAAATTTCCATCCGTAACCGGGTTTCTTCCAAATCAAGTTCCCTCTCTATTTTATGCAATATTACCTCGCTGGCTTTTCCGTCTTTATGTAAATGCTCCAGGGTTTTTCTCTCTTCAGCAATAACCTCTATCTGTAATTTTGAAAATTCGTTGAAGACATTTTCAGGGATTGTCGCTCCCGTTTCTTTTCCAAAATAGCCGGTGGGAAGATCCGTTTTCTGAAGGCGGTTGTATTTTATCTCGTATTTATTTTTGATATCGCGAAGCAAATCATCTTTCACTAAGGAGAGGTTTCCTTCAATGTATTGGATCGCTTCATTTACCACCATCATCCGAACCTCATACTCTTCAGCGGCAATAGAATGCGGCTCTATCTTTAACTTACGAATGAGCCAGGGCAGCGTAAGGCCCAGCAGCAGCAACGTGGAAAGTATCACACAAAAAGTGAGGTAGATGATGAGATTGCGAAGAGGAAAAGCCTTACCGTCCGGCAGTACCAATGGAATGGCAAGCGCGGCTGCTATAGATACCACACCCCGCATACCCGCCCATCCCACAATGATCACGTTACGAAAACTGAAAGTTTCCCTTTCCCTGATACGTTTGCTCAATACACGCGGAAGAACGGCTGCCGGTATCACAAATAAAAACCGGACTATGATTACGACAAAACTTATCAGCAGTCCATAAAAAACAAGTTCGCCTGAAGAATAATTTTCAATGCCTTTCATCACACTCTTCAATTGCAGGCCGATTAGTATAAAAACAAGCCCGTTTAAAATGAACACCACCACATCCCACACGGCATAGATCATGATGCGGCTTTCATTGGAGAAGATGGTTGCAGAGTAATAAGATAAAAACAGCCCGGTAGTTACTACTGAAAGTATTCCTGAAAAATCAAAATGCTCCGCAAGTAAATAAGAAGCAAATGTGGTTAAGAATGTAAGCGTTACTTCAATGATGGGATCGCAAATAAATTTCTTATGAATGAGATACATTGCATACCCGGTAGCAAGCCCAATAGCCACACCGCCACCTGCTATCATCAAAAAATTGACACCTACCTGCCACAACACAAAGTTGCCCGCCATCACAGCTATGATGGCATATTTATAAGCAATCAAACTACTTGCATCATTTACCAGGCTTTCGCCTTCAAGAATGGCCAGCACTTTAGGCTGCAGCCCCAAACCTTTGGTAACAGAAATGGCGGCCACCGCATCAGGTGGGGAAACAATGGCTCCCAGCAAAAAGCCAAGAGGCCAGGTGATGCCGGGAATATAGGCATGGGCTACCACACCCACAATGGCAGTGGTAAATAAAACCAATCCGAATGCTGCCAACGCTATAGGCCGTTTATTTGCTTTAAAATGATGCCAGCTCGTATTCCATGCGCCATTGTATAATAAAGGAGGTAAAAAGATTAGAAACACAATATCGGGCCTCAGCGATATGGCCGGTAAACCAGGTACCAGACTAATGACAAGCCCGCAAATAACCAGGACTATAGGAAACTGGAATTTGTATTTTTTACTCAGCACGCTCAAAAAAGTAATGCCAAACAATAGCACGATAACTAAGCTGATATTTTCCATGCCGGCTGGTTAAGATATTCTTTTAAAGAAATAGATTGAATCCTGAATGAGCTTATACAGTTGGTATTCTTCATAACAAAATTTTCTTTTTGCCATCAGAAAATTATTTTATAATGCCTCTTCAAAAATATTCAGATTCCTTTAAAAGCTATCGTTTAATTTTTTACTGTCTTTTATTAATCTTCTAAGATTCTTCTCTTGCATTGCTTTTTAAATTTTATAAACATTTCCATTGGTTCCGGACTGTCGCAAACAACCCGTTAAATTGTCGTTTATACCTATTTTTCTACTTGATGATGATAGATAAATTTGCCTCATAGTTTAAGTATAAAAATTGCAGTTACCTAAACTTAATTTTAAACAAAAAAAGATCCGTACCTCAAAAAAGTGAAGCCCTTTACCTTTATTAAACTTTTTTTGTGATAGAAGTATTTAAAACAGACGTTCAGGAAATGAAGGAGTCAAATAGTATTATGCATACACTTCTCACCTTCTTTCCACATTATAAAAAAAATTTTGACCTGGACGATTGCGACAGGATCCTGCGCGTGGATGCTCCCATGGTCTGTATTGAAAAAATCATTTCGCTTTTACAATCACACGGATATCAATGTGAAGTTCTCGACTGAAAAGAAAGCGATAAAATATTTTTTTCATTCTTTCTTTTTCTTTCTAAATATGCGCGAAATAAAATCCCCGGCTTTATTTACCACCTGTACTTTATCGGCCAAAGCTTCCAGTAAAAAATTATCATGTTCTTTTTCATCAGGCTTCTGATCAACCGCTAACTGTTGCGGATATAAAATAATAAAGCTATTGTGGGTAAAATATTTAGATAAATAATAAGGTAGTTTTTCTACTTGTTCATCGTAAGAAGAGCGCCCTTTTCGAGAGGAAATAATTACAAAGAAATCATTTTGCTTTAGTTCACGGCTGAGGATTAAAAAATCTTCCCATTTGCTGAAAGCATTGTAAGCCGCCACAACAGGGCTCGCAGACTGAACGTTTAACTTTTTTAATTCTGCAATGGTATCCTCCTCCGCAAAAAAATGAACAGACAATCCACCCGCTTTAGCGATAGTGGATATACGGGCAAACCAATGATTAAAGCCAGTTTCCATTTGTGCTTTAGGCAACACGGCTACCACCATTCTTTTTAAAGTATTAAAGGGCTGAATGTATTTATAAATAAAAATAGTTTCTCCCGATTTACTTAAAATATTTTCTGTAATGGCCCCCAGGAAATCTTTTTGATTGGCATTTTTATGCAAGCCAATCAATACGTCTGTAATGTTTTGTTCTTTGATGGTATAAATAATTGCGTTGCTCACATTCATGTCATACCGCGTTAATGGTATCAGTATATTTTCTGTGGCTGCCGCCTGCTTGATGGCGCTTTCCATCATTTTTTTTCCGTTAAACTGTGCGCTTTCATCATCCGATTCATCACTGATTATGTTCAGGGCATATACAGGGACGTTGGTTTTTTTAGGTTTCAGCATCAAACCAAAATCCACCAATTCAGCCACCGTATCAGGATAAGCGAGAGAGATCAATATTTTTTCTTTAGATCCGGTTTCTTCGTCTGTTTCTTTTTCTTCCTGCAAGGCAATATTGGAGGATGCTTTTTCAACAACAAAAGAACTGACAGCGCAACTGATCAGGATCAATAAAATAGTTCCGTTCAAAATATCTTCGTCCAGTAAACGAATGGGCAGGCCTTGGGCAGTTTCACCAATAATAATATTATATCCTACCAAAATAATAGCAAGTGTGGCCGCAGCATGCGAAGAGCTTAGTCCAAAGATCATTCTCCCTTCATCTTTCGATAATCTAAAAGTTTTTTGAGTAATCCATGCTGCAATGAATTTAGTAAGCAAGGCTACCGCTACAATTACACCCGCTACTCTCAAAGCGCCCCATCCATTAAAAAGCACATTAAAATTCACCAGCATTCCCACGCCAATTAAAAAGAAAGGAATAAATAATGCATTGCCCACAAAGTCAATACGGTTCATTAACGGAGAGGAATGAGGGATAAACGTATTGAGCACGAGGCCTGCAAAAAAGGCGCCAATGATGGCTTCTATACCTGCGGCCTCCGCGAGGAAAGAAGCCAGAAAAACAATCGCCAGCACAAAAATATATTGAGAAACACTGTCTTCATAATTTTTAAAAAACCAGCGGATGATTAAAGGGAAAATAAAAAAAACAATGCCCACAAAAACCAGGGAAGAAATGCCGAGCGTGATCCAAAAAGTCGATGATACCTCGCCCTTCGTCATACCGGCAATAATCGCCAGGATCAATAACGCGAGAATATCGGTGATCATAGTGCCGCCCACCGTTAAGGCCACTGCTTTGTTGCGTGAAACTCCATACTTACTTGCAATAGGATAAGAAACCAATGTATGCGTGGAAAACATACTCGCCAGTAAAATAGAAGAAAGCCATCCATAACCCAATACATAATAACTGGCAAAGGTGCCGGCGGCAAGGGGCAATAAAAAAGTGACAAGTCCAAAAAAAATGATTTTAGATTTATTCTTTTTAAATTCTTTCAGGTCAATTTCAATCCCTGCCAAAAACATGATGTACAAAAGACCTACCGTTCCGAAAAGTACGATACTACTATCTCTTCTCAATAAATTTAATGCATAAGGACCCACTATTACGCCTGCCAGAATAAGGCCAATAATATGGGGTACTTTTATTTTCTTTAATAGAATAGGAGCGAAAAGTATAATAAATAAAACCAGGGAAAAAATGATCACCGGGTTTTTCAGCGGAAGGGAAAAATCTAAATCAGCTAATAAAATCATACACGTCATTTAAAAAATTAGTATTCTATCGCCTATTGTTTTTTCAATTGCAAAGCATACACGATCCTACATCCGTTTGCCTGAATGATCTCGCGCTCACCATCCATTTCCTTCTGTTTTATGTTTTGCAGCCGAACGGTAATTTTAGCAGCTTTCAGATCAGTAGAATCCTGTTGCACCGTTAATTTGATAGAACTACCCACATAATATCCGGAATAAACCCGCACCAATTGATTATTGCTTATAGCGCTTGCAATGATGCTGTTGTCATGGAATTTAAAATCCCATTGTTCATTTTTTGTATCACCCACTGCAGATCCCGGACAATTGGTTTCTATGCATTGCATTTTTACGAGCCAGGTTCCGGGAAGTTGCGGATGCAAAATATATAAGCTGTCGTTCGCGATTTTTTTTGTGGTGCTGTCCAATAATTTTTCTCTCTCATTTAATTCCTGTTCTTTGAAATCCAGTGATTGCTCTTTTAAAGATAATAGCTGTTCTTTCTCATTTACCTCCGCCAGTTTTTTATCCAGTTCTATTTCGCGCTGGCGCAAACTACACCCTGGTAAAGTGAGCATACATAATATCAGGAAAGAAAGTATCCATTTCATAGTTCAACATTTTGAGAAAATTCAAGATAGATAATTTTATACAAAAAGACGCTTTGGTGTTAGCATAATATTAAATGAGCGGAAATGGTGCAAAGGTTACCAACCTTAATAAGTACATTCCAACTTAGAAATTTTTTTTACAAGGGTCACAATCTATCAAATTTCTTCTTTCGCATTTTCATTTCGGCCGGAAAATGATTCAATAAACTGATGTACTGTGCTACCAAAATCAATTTGTCCGTCAAATAAAAAGGTATGTGTCATGGGCAAAACATAAATGGGAAGGTGCTCCAGTTCTTTTTGAAACTTAGCAAGCCTAACCCCATCTTTTTCCGTGGTTAAAATAATTTTATTTTCATTTTTAATGGATGAAAATTGTTTTATAATTTCTTTAAGGTCATCGGAGTTAAAAATATGATGGTCCCTGAAAGATAAAATTTCATAGGATGAAACTGAAGAATCCAGTACTTCCATGAGTGGGCCGGGGTTGGCAATTCCGCAAACCAGCAAAACCTCATTATTCCTTTCAAGAATGCGTTCTTCTTTGGAAAATAAATGATACGGACGGCTGTATTCTATCTTCGTAAAATAAATTTTTTGATGAGGTAAAGGATGTAATTCAGCGGAGATCTCCTGCTTTTCATCTTCACTTAAAATGGGCTTGCATTTGGTAACGATAATTATATCGGCTCTTTGGGCGCTGCTTTTTATATCCCTCAGATTTCCGGCAGGTAATAAAAAATCTCTCGTATAAAGATGGCTGGAATCAGTAAGCAAAATATTTAAACCCGCGTTTACTTCCCTGTGTTGAAAGGCATCGTCAAGAATAATAACCTCCGTAGCCGGTTTTGCATGAAGCAATTGAGGAATACCTACGATCCTTTCTTCTGCAACCGCCACGGCTACTTCCGGAAATTTTTTATGAATCTGCATCGGCTCATCTCCTATATCAATCGCCGTGGTGTTGTCATCAGCAATAGCAAAACCTTTTGTCTTTCTTTTATACCCCCTGCTTAAAGTGGCCACCTTATATTTATTCTGCAAAAGCCTTATTAAATATTCAGTCATTGGTGTTTTTCCGGTACCGCCTACAGCAAGGTTTCCCACGCATATTACCGGAAAATTAAAAGTAGCGGAACGTAAAATTTTTTTATCAAACAGTTTATTTCTTACCCATAAAACACCTCCATACAAAAAGGAAAAAGGAAGCAAACTATAACGAAAACTTTTTAGCATTGATAGCTGTTTTAAATTGATGATCTCAGGTTTTATATTAAAAAAACGTTTTTAGATTTATGATAAGATTTTATTTTTTTATCCTGAGAATTTAATAGCCCTTTTATATCTTCCGGGTAACAATATGTAAATCATTAATCTAAAATCTAAATTTACCCTGTGGCGTAACACAATAATTTAAAGCGACATCAAATGTATTGATATCGTCTATTTCATCAACCGGGTCAAAAAAGCTTAAGCCGATTTTTACAACGTTATCGCCGCACTCCGCGAGGAATCTATCATAATATCCCTGGCCATATCCCACTCTGAAACCATTTTTATCAAACGCAAGTAAAGGAATAAGAACCAGGTCAATTTTATCCGGAGAAATAATATTCCCTTCAGCAGGTTCGTCTATTCCATAACTATTAGGCGTTAATTCAATATTATGGTCTAATTGATAATGATACATTCTGTGCTTACTAAAATCTACTTTGGGTACCGCAATTTTCATTTCGGGATTTTTAAATTGCAAATACCTTACAATGCTGGCCGTATCTGCTTCCCCGAGGTTCAAAGAAGCAAGGTATGTATGCACGCAGCTTATAAACGGAAGAGCAATCTTTTGAAAATTAATCAGAATAAGATCATTAAATCTATCTATATCGTGAATGGAAAGTTCACGGCGCTTTTCTTTATAAATTATTCTTAATTCATTCTTCGTCATAAAATATTCAACTGTTTATAAAAATAGAAAAAAGAGTGGTGCCGTAATTACGTACCGTTTTAAAAAACAATTCATTCTCATAATTGTTCGCAGGCGTATGTTCCAGAATGAACCAGCCATTTTTATTCAGCAATTTTTTTTCTCTTATTATGCGGGGCAACTCATCAATGGTTTTAAGCGCATAGGGTGGGCCAGCAAAGATGAAATCGTATGTATCTGTGCAGTTTTCTAAAAAACGAAATACCTCATTTTTTACCACAGAGCAGTTTTCAATTTTTAATTCCTCAATTTTATTTTTGATAAATTCATACATCTTCGAATCCTTTTCCACGATGGTAAGATCACCTGCTCCTCTCGAAGCCAGCTCATAGCTGATGCTTCCGGTGCCGCCGAAGATATCAAGTGTTTTTATTCCTTCAAGGGTAATATTATTTTCAAGAATATTAAAAAGTCCTTCCTTGGCAATGTCGGTGGTAGGCCGTGTGTAAGGCATTTTGGAAGGAGGATTTATCTTAAGGCCACCATATTTTCCGGTTATTATTCGCATGAGTCGAAGGCAAAAATATGGCTAAAATAATGAGAAGGATATTGTAATATATCATCTGAATACTTACAGCCATCGGGTAATACCGCAAAGGTAATATTGGTAAAATATTTATAAATTTCTTTAAAGAGTGCCGAATTTTTTTCAAGTAATCCACTTATTTCAAGATCAATATCCGGCACTTCAAACTGCCGGCAAATATTTAATAAAGTATAGGAAACATCTTCGGCAGTGCGGTAATTAAAACTATTGAAAAGATAATACTTATCATTTTTAAATAAGGCTACCACAATCTTTTGCGAATAGAAAATAACGGACAATTTATTTTTGTCCCGCTCTTTTTGATGAAGCATGCCTGTGTATTGATGCGTGCTAACCGCATGAGGAAACTGAGATTGAACCGCAGTGTAAACCGGGGTTGATACACGAAAAACATTATAAATTCCTTCTTTTGTAATTACATCAGTAAGTAAAGTTGACGGGGTTTGCAAATCGCCATGTACCAGGTTAAGCACCTCATTATTTTGACTGCTATCATACAACGCAAATGGAACCAACACACTTTCCTCTACTGAATAAACCACAGTGGTTTTTTTAAAACTTTGAGATAGCCATTCTTTCTGATGAAAAAGAATTTGCAACGCAATGGGAAAGCCGGCCTGTGGCCTGCTTTTATCAAAATGATAAGTGGCTATTCCTACAAAAGAATTTTTTTCTTCATCCTTTATGGCGCAGGAAAGCCCTTCAGTGCTTAATTCACAAATGAGGCTGCATTTTTCAGCATCCATTGAAGTGGGTAATATTTCAAATAAATTTTTCATTTTTACAGAAGCAATAATAGAATTTTTTTTTGGGATTATGATTTTGCCATTTACAAAAACTCCTTTCCGGATTTTTAAGCCGGCCGCGCATGATACCGGTATTCGGCTGTGCCTGAGTATTTCAACGCAGAATCCATCAGCCCGATAATTGTACCTGGTTGATTACGGCACCCAAAAAACCCCGCAAAATAAATTGCAGGGTTTAGAAATAAAATATATTTTCAATTAATAATTCCTCAGGTGCATTTCCACTCTCCGGTTTTTAGCCCGGCCGGCAACGGTTTTGTTGTCTGCAATAGGATTATTAATTCCATGACCTGAAGAAACAATGCGGCTTTCATCTACACCATTTCCTATCAAATATTGTTTCACAGAATTAGCACGGTTTTCTGATAAGGTTTGATTTTTATCTGCATTACCGGTAATATCAGTATAGCCATCCACATCAATTTTGTAAGAAGGGTTGTCTTTTAATATTTGCGCTACTTCTTTCAATGATTTATAAGATTTAGCAATCAATTTATAACTGTTGGTTGCAAAGAAAATATTCTGTTCTGCCTTATTTACTTTTTCTACAATCACTACATCAATTA
>JBDSOE010000074.1:0-8848 GCA_039915005.1 Ginsengibacter sp. | reverse complement strand
CTATTCTGCATTTTCCTATGATAACAACGCACTTATTACAGAAATAGACCTTGCCGATTTTCAACTAAAAGCGTTGCAATCGGGATACCTTAACCTGTCTATGTCTAGAACAGATATTGGTAACCCTGGCATACTTTCAGAACCATCCACCAAGGTTCAATTCGCTGTTGAAACAAGGCCTGTACGTATGGCAGGCGATCCGGGAACCGTGGCCACCACCAAAGTATATGTTTCGGAAAGTGGCGTGGCCCTGCCCAATAAAAAGCTCAGTGTTTTTTTAGAAAGTGTTCATGGCAATACGCCCGGGGCCACTGTACCACCCACCAATCCCGGAGACACACCGCAGGCTGACGGAGCTTTGGAGGCAACCATTACTGAGAGCGATCAAAATGGATTTGCAACCGTACAACTGAAAGTATTGAAAAATCCGGGAATGAGAACCCCTGAACTGGATGGCCAATTGTACTTTATAATTGTCTATGATCCGGATGTGCCACACCCCAACTGGAGCGACCCAAAAAGTACCCCACCACCCCAGGACCAAATGATTTCCTGTGTGGTGTCATCACAATATCCCGTTAATCAAAATCCGGGCTGGGAGGAAATTCAATCTTTGTTAGCCCCTTATATGAAACTTTACCCGGGGATGCGAAAAATAATGGATCCTGCCAACCGTAATACATTCAATCTTTTTGCAAAAAATCCGCCGTGGTTAGCTTATAATGAAAAAGATCCGGGACCTCTGGGTATTAAGGAAGGTGCTATCCCCTTTTACATGTCGCGCGATTTTAATGATCCCCGCTTTATGCCAGTTACCAGGGATCTTTCAGCAGCAAAGATTTTAACCATTATGTATTTTATTAGAAACCTGCAATCGCAGGAATAAAAGCGATTGCCTTAAACCTGATAACATGAGAACAGTAAGATTATTGATTTACATGATACCATTTTTATTATTATCCGCACTTCTTTTCAGTCGTTGCGGAAGCCCTTCCTCTGATTCGAGGGAAGAGCGCGTTAATAATGATTCCTTAAAAACGGCTGAAATGGATTCCAATGCAGAGGTAAATGCGTTGCCTTACCAACTTGAATTTGTATTACAACAATATAACAACAATCCGCCACTACCGCGCCTGCAATCCTATGTTGCTACGATGACAAAAGAAGGATATCTTTTCGTAATTGGTGGACGCAGACAAGGGCTACATACATTTAAGGGAGCACCAGAACATAATTTCCTTCCGGATAGTTCCAATAATTTCATGTATGTCATAGATATTGAAAATGGCTATTACTGGTCATTCAATGTTGATAGCCTTGCCCCTGAATTATCGGCTCCCTTGCAATCTACTAACCAGGAATTTTACCACGACCGCACCACTGACCTGTGCTACTTAGTGGGAGGTTATGGCTGGAATGCAAAGAAAACGGACATGCTTACCTTTAATACCCTCATCAGTTTCAAAGTTGAAGATGTGGTAGCTTTGATTAAAGATGGACAGCCTTCAGCAAAGATTGCCTCTTATATAAAAATGGCGCATGACGACAGGCTGGCTGTTACGGGAGGAGAACTGTTTAAGTTGAATTCGAATTTCTACCTGGTGTTCGGACAAAAATTTACCGGTCAATATCGCGCTTTTGGTGGTACAGATTTTAAACAGGAATATACTGAAAAGGTGAAGATATTTACCCTTGACCCCAATTCGCTAAAAATACTTAGCTATGGTGCTAACACTTCCACTTTACCAGGTAACCCATTTCACCGCAGAGATGGAAATATTATTGCAGATATAAATCCCTCGAATGGGAAACCCCGTATTACGGCTTTCGGAGGTGTATTTCAGGAGGGAATTATAGCCCCATATACCTATCCGGTTTATATTAGCAGTCCGGCCACTCCAGTAATAGATACGAATAATCATCAAAAATTCAGTCAATATGAATGCCCGGTTATTTCTATCTATGACAGTTCTTATACTAATAAAACAATTTATCATACCTTTTTCGGAGGAATTGGTCACTATTACTATTTTCAGACTCCTTCCCAAAAAGCAGCCTATGATACTGTTACCAAAGAAGGGCGCAATGATGGATTTCCTTTCGTTGAAGATATTTCGACTTTTCTTGAGAAAGCTGATGGCACTTATAAAGAATATATAGCCACTTCGCCCATACCCGGAAACCGCTTGCTGGGTACAAGTGCTAAGTTTATGCCGGATAATCAACTTATTTCAAAAGGAGTTGCCTATAATAACGGAGTAATAAATCTTAACGCTATCCCCATCAAAACCAGAATGAAAATTGGTTATATATATGGTGTAATTGAGGCTCAAAACCCTTTGCCTTTAACTCCAAATAAAGGATCATTTGTTACCAATTCAGTCTTTGCGGTGTATCTTACCAGAACACCTACTCCCGCTATTCCAGTAAGCAATGGGCATGAAAGCTTGAAGAATGACTCTAAATTGCTTCGCAAATGATAACCAGAAAGCAATCCTCCTGAATCTTTTGCTTTCAGGAGAAATTTTTCATTGGCACAGATACGCCAACGCCACATGCCAGTTGGGGTCTCCGCCGGGTCAAAGTAATATATGGATGGGCATAAGCAGGCATTTGCGCCATGTACCTGGCACTTCCACATTATCTGTCATCTCTGAAAATAAATAATGCTGCTAAGACTTCGATAGTTTCTCAAGCCCCTTCATTAAATCCTCCGCATTCATCACAGGGGTTAATGTAATTTTAGCATTCATCCCCTGGAATAGTGGCTCAGCAATACCAGGAATATCCGATGGATCCTTAAGGTCAAATACCATCAGGCATGATCTGCAGCCATCAATTGTTGTAAAATAGCATGCTTCAGGATTAAACTTTTCCATAGTTGATTTTACAACTTTTGCAAGGGAGCCGTCTGTAACAGCTTTGTTTGATGCCGAAACATCCATTGTTGCTCTTAATAAAGTGCGCATGGTAAAATGTTTTTGAAAGGTAAATAATATTACACGCCTGCAAATGGGTTAGTACATCAAAAATCTTTATGGAGCAGAGGTTGCAAAAGAATAGTATACTTTTTGCCTATCTAAAAGTACATATAATAAAAGTACAAAAACGTTACCATTCCGGAAATTACAAAATTCTGATTAAAATAAAGATGCAAATCAATTGGTTGCCAGTGGTTCAGAGACCAGGCGGCGGTGCCTATTCACAATGGCCTCGAAGGTTAGAAGGGACACCAGCATGAGAAACTTAATGGATCAGGTCGGGATTCTTGTTTGTCTCATTTCATAAAATTTCCATGACAGAATTATATAATTTCCCATTTCCCCGGCAATGGAAGATAGGGTTCTGACATAATGAAGCCCCTAAAGCCTGATCGGGAAAATAGTTTTTTATGTTTTTATTGAGGGGGAAATTTTTTATAAATTTCGCCACGGGATAAAATGGTAAGGATTATTATAGAAGGTGTTTTTAATACAACACCTATTCGCCACTCCCCTACTCTAATTCTGTAATAATTTTCATTCTTTTTTTGACCTTCCATTTTTGTATAATCAACGCCGGATTTATTGAGATTTTCCGCTGACTTCAATTTATCAATAACGGCATCAGCAGCGATTAAAACATACTTTGGCACTTTGCGGAGGTCTTTTAAATACTGCTTTCCAATAATTACTTCCATGAGGCTATTTCTGCTTTATACTCATCGTAAGTAACCGTTTCATCGTTCTTTCTACTTCTCATTATTTCCAGCATAATAAAGTTTTCGACATCTTCATTATCAACCACCTTCAATAATTTTTCAACTTCATCAACAGACCAGCTACCACGCTTTTTTTTTACAGAAAAATTTTGTGCCTTCATGCCCAGCTTTTTTGCAATAAAATCGTTCCTATACCCTGATACCTCAATTATATCAGGAATAATCTTAAGTAAGTGCTTATATTCTGCAACGACTTGTGTATTCATGGTGTTTATTTCACTAATTAAATTTGTATAGTACAATCACAAATATAGTAAATTTCATAGGGCCATTATGAATGTTTTAATTTCTGCGCCGCAGATGGGGCGTAATTAAAAATCAGGATCATCCACGTTTTCAGTAGTTGTTCATGTGTTGTTTTTTCTGTGGTAAGAACCAGTTAACGATTAATTATTTTCAATTATTTTCCAGCAATATAAAAAATCATCTACCTTTTTTATTTGGAATAATTATCTGAATCAAAAAAACCATTGCTTCTTATCTTCGCAACCAATTCAGTTTTTTTGTGCCTGCTAATTTGATTGTAGATCTATACGGGTTCAAAAGTAATTTCTAAATATTTTAAAAAATGAAACAACGTCCGAATACGCAGGCGATACGTATTCAAACTCCTCGTAGCAACCAGATGGAACACAGTTCCCCATTATTTCTTACTTCCAGTTTTTGTTTTAATGACGCAGAAGAAATGCGCGCCACTTTTGCAGGAGAGGAAGATAATTTTATTTATTCGCGATTTGAAAATCCTAATGTTCAGGAAGTGATAGATAAAATGTGTGCACTTGAAGGCGCGGAAGCAGGCTTTGCTACTGCGTCCGGCATGAGTGCCATTTTTGGCTGCTTCATGACCTTTTTGAGCGCGGGCGATCACCTGTTGAGCTGTCGTTCTATATTCGGTTCCACACACACCATCATCACCAAGTATTTCAAAAGATGGAACATTGACTATTCTTATGGTGATTTAAACGATACGGATTCGTGGGAAGCTTTAATAAAACCCAACACCAAAATGATATTCGTGGAAACACCCACCAATCCCGGGCTGGATATTATTGACATGGAATGGCTGGGAAAACTGGCAAAGAAACATAACCTCATCTTATTGGTTGATAATTGTTTTGCAACACCCATTTTACAAAAACCTGCAGAGTATGGCGCTGACCTGATCTTGCATTCTACCACCAAATGGCTCGATGGGCAGGGACGCACAGTGGGTGGAATAGTAGTAGGAAGAAAAGACCTTATTCATGAGCTCTATTTGTTTTGCAGAAACACGGGTCCTGCATTATCTCCTTTCAACGCATGGGTAATTAGCAAGAGCCTCGAAACCCTTGACGTGCGCATTCAAAGGCATTGTGATAATGCAGAGGCATTGGTGAAAGCGCTTGACGGCCATCCCAAATTAAATAGCATCAAATATCCTTTTCATCCCTCACATCCTATGTACAAGATTGCGAAGAAGCAAATGAAGAGAGGCGGTGGGCTGGTAACTTTTGACCTGAAAGGCGGATTGGAAAGTGGTATTAAGTTTTTGGATGCATTGCAGATGCTGCAGTTGACATCCAACCTGGGCGATACGCGTAGTATTGCTTCACATCCGGCATCCACCACTCATGCCAAGCTTACTCCCGAAGAACAGCAATCTGTCGGAATCACACCAGGGTTGATAAGGATCTCCGTAGGATTGGAAGATATTGAAGATATAAAAGCAGATTTGATGCAGGCGTTGGAGAAGTGCTAAAAGAATTGAACCCTGATTCCCTGATCTATAGTCCGAAAGGGACAAAACAGTGAACGATTTTATCTGGTCGGGACGCTTTCTTCGGCCACCCGTACGATTGTCTCTCCTAATGGCTCAGATCGCTGAAGCGTTCAGCCGTCCTTAATAAACTCACAAATTTATTCCATGTGAAGTATAAAAACCAACCGCCCCTTCCCACATCCAATAAAAAAAATGATTCCGCTTTGAGAAAACCATCAACTTTGTAATTCTACAATAAACAATTATCATGATTGAATTTCTTCAACAACCGTGGCCCTGGTACGTGGCTGGCCCTATGATAGGCCTAACGGTTCCTCTGTTATTAATACTTGGAAATAAAAGATTGGGAGTGTCATCGTCCCTTCGCCATATATGTGCAGTATGTACACCGGTAAAAATCCCGTTTTTTAATTACGACTGGAAGAAAGAAGCCTGGAATTTATTTTTTGTCGGAGGCATATTAGCCGGAGGTATTATTGCTGCTGCCTTTCTTATGAACGGACAGCCCATGAAAATAAACCCCGACTTGGTATCTCAGTTTTCCGCTTATGGTATCAACGATCTGCATTCATCAATTCCTTCAGAGCTTTTCAACTGGCAACAGTTGTTAACCGCAAGAGGGCTTGTAATGATTGTTGGTGGCGGCTTTATGGTTGGATTTGGAACCAGGTACGCCGGCGGCTGCACTTCAGGCCATTCCATTATGGGACTTTCCAATTTACAACTTCCGTCATTAATTGCTACGGCATGCTTTATGGCTGGTGGCTACATTATGTCTAATCTCCTTTTACCTTTTATTTTAAAACTCTGAACAATGAATGATACCACAGAAATAGAAATGGAAACCAATACCGATTTTGAAGTGCGCTCATTAGATTCCATTTGCATTAATGAATCCACATTACACCATCCCTGGTGGTTCAATATAAAATACCTGTTTGCAGGAATTCTTTTTGGAATTATATTGGTAAAGTCCGAAGTGATTTCATGGTTCAGGATACAGGAAATGTTCCACCTTGCCAGCTTTCACATGTACGGCGTTATCGGCTCTGCGGTGGTAACAGGAATGATCTCTATTTTTATTATAAAGAAGTTCAACATAAAAACCATCTATGGGGAGAAGATAGAATTTCATCCCAAACAAAGAAATAAAGGACAAATTTATGGAGGCCTCATCTTTGGCTTCGGATGGGCTTTAACCGGCGCCTGCCCCGGGCCCTTATTTGCACAGATAGGTACCGGCGCCTTGGTGGTGATGGTTACTTTATTTAGCGCTATCCTCGGCACATGGACTTTCGGTTTGCTCAGGGAAAAACTACCTCACTGACCGGTTTTTATAAACTGTAATGAAACAGATTGGTTTTAAATATCCTCACCAATAGGATACGGCTGGGATTCTTAAGCCGTTTATTTCAAACCATGTATTTCCCTTTAGTTAAATTTGCAAAAAGTATAGGATGAATAAAATAGAGTTGGAAATTAAATCCGGCAGCAGTGGTTTTGAAATAAAAGATGAGAGCGGGCATATTTTACATACAGATACCAGCATCGAAAACGGAGGATCAAATTATGGCTTCAGGCCCATGCAACTTCTTCTTTGTGCCTTAGGAAGCTGTAGCGGACAGGATGTGGCATCCATTCTAAAAAAACAACGTCAATCTGTTCAGCATTTTAAAATAAAAATAGAGGGTGAAAGAGAAGCCGGCCCCATTCCATCACTATGGAAACTGATAAACCTAACGTTTGAATTGCAGGGAAATGTAGAAAAGGTAAAAGCGGAGAAAGCCGTTTCATTATCCATAGAAAAATACTGCTCCGTAGCGGAAACCCTCAAAAGAGGAGGAACAAAAATTACCTGGAAGGTAAATGTCATTAACACAGCAGAACCCTTACCCCTTCAATGATTTTATAAAGAGACTAATTAGAATGGACACAAAATTTTTAAACCAGATTCTGAGCAAGCAACAACGAAAAGATATAGTGCCAGCCAATGAAGTGATCTCTGGGTGGGCATTGCAGCTTGCCAGGCTTTTATATTCTGAATTATCGGTATCCACCTATTCTTCAACAGGCGAAATAAAAAAGGAATTCAAAACACTTGAAAGCGATCTTATTGATATTTTAAATGCCACAAAGGGTTGCAGAAATTGTAATAATGAAGAAATAGCAGCCACATTTTTTGGGAAGATACCGGAACTGTACCGGGTATTAAATACCGATATTTATTCATTGCTTACGGGCGATCCGGCGGCTAAAGTTGAATTTGAGGTAATACGCGCCTATCCCGGATTTCTTGCACTTTATTTTTATCGTATTGCTCACGAATTACTTTTATTGGAGGTGCCTCTCATTCCCCGCATACTTACTGAATATGCACATTCAAAAACCGGTATTGATATACATCCGGGCGCAGAGATCGGAGATCACTTTTTCATTGACCATGGCACCGGAATTGTGATAGGTGAAACCGCTAAAATCGGTAACCACGTAAAACTATACCAGGGCGTAACTTTGGGCGCCATGAGTGTGGACAAATCTATGGTATTAAAAAAACGGCATCCCACCGTACAGGATCATGTAATCATCTATTCAGGAGCCACCATCTTAGGCGGTGAAACGGTGATAGGCCACCATAGCATAATTGGGGGAAATGTATGGCTTACCAGGAGTGTTGCTTCGGGGTCATTGGTATATCACAACCCGGAAATAACCGTGGTGGAAAACAAAATTGTAAATCATTAAAACAAAGACATAATGACTATTTTGGACACAGTGGGTAATACCCCTTTGGTGGAGATACGGAATTTAAATGCAAACCCCGGCGTAAAGATATTTGCCAAGCTGGAAGGCAATAATCCGGGTGGAAGTGTAAAAGATCGTACTGCTTTTTCTATGATTAAAAATGCCCTTAATCGTGGGGACATCAATAAAAATACAAAGCTTATTGAAGCTACCAGTGGCAACACGGGTATTGCTTTATCGCTGATGGCTAAACTGTTTGGCCTGGAAATAGAGCTGGTAATGCCCGCCACCTCCACCCGCGAAAGGGTATTGACCATGCAGGCCTTTGGGGCAAAGGTTACCTTACTGGAGACCATAGAGATTTGCAGGGATTATGCGCAGGAAAAAGCTGCCGATGGTGGATTTCATTTTCTAAACCAGTTTGCCAATCCCGATAATTACAGGGCGCATTATGAAACCACAGGCCCTGAAATATGGAGAGATACCAATGGAGGCATTACGCATTTTGTAAGTTCTATGGGCACCACAGGAACCATCATGGGATGCAGCCGTTTTTTTAAAGAACAAAATCCAAACATTCAGATCAT
>JBDSOE010000060.1:0-7354 GCA_039915005.1 Ginsengibacter sp. | reverse complement strand
TGCAGCGTAAGGTGTGTTTTTCTTGCTCCCTTTAAATCCCATCTTACCAGCTGAAGACCATGAAATAACCTGGCCTTGTTTGTTAGTTAAACTGATAATGATGTTGTTGAAACTGGCCACAATGTGGGCATCGCCGTAGTTATCTACTTTTACAACTCTTTTTTTTGAAGATGCTTTTGCATTGCTTCCTTTCGCATTTGTTGCTTTTGCCATAATTAAATTCTGATAGGTAATCTTTAAAAATGAATCCGTCCTCATTATAAGGTTCGGCTGAATCAATCCTCCCTCCGGCTTAAGAGATCTGGTACTGATTCAAAAAAAAGCCTTATTAAAAGCCAAAAGCTATGAGCTACCAGTTTTAAGCTAATGGCTCATAGCTCAATGCTATCTTTTACTTCTTAGGTGCCTTTTTCTTACCGGCAACTGTTTTACGTTTTCCTTTACGGGTACGGCTGTTGGTACGGGTGCGCTGGCCACGTAATGGTAAACCTTTACGATGCCTGATTCCACGATAACAAGCTATATCCAACAAACGCTTGATGTTAGTTTGCACTTCACTACGTAAAGCACCCTCTGTCTTTAACTCCGCACTTATAATATTTCTGATAGCTGTTTGCTCATCATCATTCCATTCATTCACTTTTTTGTCGTAGCCGATATTGGCTTTGTCTAAAATATAACGGGCGGTAGAATGTCCAATACCATATATATAAGTAAGGCCAATCTCTCCCCTTTTGTTTTTTGGTAAATCTATACCGGCAATACGCGCCATAAGAATTTTTAATTTTTAATTTTTAATTTTAATTTCTTTATCCCTGTCTTTGCTTAAAGCGGGGATTTTTTTTGTTGATAACATATAGCCTTCCTTTTCTTCTGACGATCTTGCAATCAACGCTTCTCTTTTTTATTGCTGCCCTTACTTTCATGATTTCACTTTGTTTTTTAGCTGTGAAAGCTTTGTTATTTATATCTGAAAATGATGCGCCCTCTTGAAAGATCATAAGGACTCATTTCTACTCCTACTTTATCACCCGGTAAAATTCTTATATAATGCATACGCATTTTACCGGAAATGGTTGCCAAAATCTCATGGCCATTTTCAAGCTTTACCCTGAACATTGCGTTGGATAAGGCTTCCAGAATTGTACCGTCTTGTTTAATTAATGCTTGCTTGGCCATATTGTTTTTGGGAGCGCGAAGATAAGTTTAAATATTTAACTTTTGAAAAAAAATATAGCATTTTAGCTGCATAATTTTAAGGATGTTCATCTTTTTACGCTTATGCTTCTTTAATATTCATCAATCGCTCCATTCTTTCTCTCGATTTATTAAAGATCATAATTCCATTTTTCTTTCCTTTTCTCTTCTCTTTTCTTTCTTCTTCGGGCAGATGAAGAAACGACTGACAGGCTTTCGAGCAGCAGCCATCATATTTTTTAGCACAGTCGGCGCATTGAATAAAAAGCAGGTGGCAGGCTTCGCTGGCACAATTGGTATGCGTATCGCAAGGAGCTCCGCATTGATGGCAATGGCTTATTATTTCATCGCCAATCTTCTCTCCCAGCCTGCCATCAAAGACAAAGTTTTTCCCTAAAAATTTATTGGGCAAATGATCTTCTTTTATTTTATTGGCATACTGAATAATACCGCCCTCGAGGTGATACACATTTTTAAAACCATTCAACAACATATAAGCGCTCGCTTTCTCGCACCGGATACCGCCGGTGCAATACATAATGATGTTCTTATCTTTTTTTTCTTCCAGCATATTAACTGCCATGGGCAGTTGCTCTCTGAAAGTATCGGAAGGAATTTCAATCGCGTTTTTAAAATGGCCTACTTCATATTCATAATGATTACGCATATCCACCACAATGGTTTCGGGGTCGGTAGTAAGCTCATTGAATAGCGGGGCATCCACGTACTTCCCCTTTTTTCGCATACTAAAGTTGGGGTCTGTGATCCCGTCTGCTACAATTTTATTTCTCACTTTTACTTTCAGTACCCAAAAACTTTTTCCCTTTGCCGCCGTGTTATCCACGGCAATGTTCAGGTGAAGATCTTTCAAAAACAGAATGGTGTTGAAATAGTTTTTTAACGCCTCAAAATGAGGCTCAGGCACACTCAACTGCGCGTTAATGCCTTCCTGCGCCACATAAATACGGCCGAACACTTTGATTTCATTTAAATTTAGATACAATTCATCCCGAAACACCTCTGGGTCTTCAATAAACGAATACTTGTAAAACGACAGAGTAATGCGGGGTTCGTTTTCCTCAAACAGGCGTTGCTTCAGTTCTTTTTGAGAAACGCGGTTGTGTAATAATGCCATACTATTTTAAATTTATCCGGTTTGTAATGAAACATTTACAGGATGAGTCAAACCCTTTGGACAGGCGGATAAAATTAAGATGCAAATATAATAAATTAGACACTTCTTAAAAGGGGCGCAAGAAAGGAACACAATTTTTGCCGCGGATTATACGGATGAGCACAGAGAAAGAGTATAAAAAATCAGCAGGAGTCAGCGTCATCTTCAGAAGAAATAGTTACCCATCTTTTTACATCTATGGTACACTTTTTAAAAAGTGGTACGCGTCTTGCTAAGGGGATAATTATTAAAAATAAATAAGTAATCAATTCACAAACAAAGACAATTATGAAAAAGACAATGATTTTAGCTGCAACGATTTTATTTGCATTTGGCGCAAAGGCACAAACTGAGGCTCATTTTGGAATTAAGGGCGGCATGAATGCTTCTGAATTACATAACGCAAATGGTGGTGCCAAATCTGACACCAAGATAGGTTTTCATGCAGGATTACTGGCTCACATACATGGGCATCACAGCAATTGGGCCATTCAGCCAGAATTGCTGTATTCACTGGAAGGTGCCAAGCAGACTCTTTCTGGAATTAAAACAAATACTAATTTGAGTTACTTAAATGTCCCGGTTCTTGTACAATACATGTTTGACAATGGTTTTAGAATAGAAGCCGGCCCGCAGGTGGGGTTTTTAATGAGTGCCAAACAGAAAACGGATAATACATCTGTTGATGTTAAGAATGCCTACAAAACCACAGCATTCTCCATCCCCGTTGGTGTGGGATACCTTACACGTAGCGGCTTAGGTTTTGATGCCCGTTATTCTTTTGGTCTTAGTGATCTTACAGATGGCGGTTCAAAAGTACGTGGTAATAATTTCCAGTTTGGACTTTTTTATCAATTTAGTGATCCGAAAATAAAGAAGTAGTTTTTCAAAATGCTATTTAAAAGTGCAGTCAATAATTATAGATTCCGCATCCGTAATTGTTGACTGTTTTTTTATGCTTTCTCTCAAGTTACCAAACTTAATCTTTGAAGGTTGGCAATCTTTATCTTTACAAAAAATATTTTTAAGCGGTGTCAAAATCTTCAAAGGTTCCTCTATTCGAAAGGTTTAATTCTTTTCAAAAATTATTGATTTGCATAGTACTGGGAGTAGTGGCCTTTTTTATCTTCCAAATAAAAGATATTGATGCTCTCTCGCATTTCATGATTGGATGGGACACCTTTAGCCTTTGTATGATCCTTATGGGGTGGACCACTTTTTTTATTACCGATTCCACACAAATTCGCGCGCAGGCCAAAATACAGGACCCCAACCGTCCTATTATTTTTATGATTGTTTTGATAGCTACGGTAGCCAGTTTCCTCGCGGTGTTATTATTATTGGTTTCAAAGAAAAACGGGGATGGTGGCGCACCATACAGGATTCCCATTGCCATTACCGGAATGATTTTTTCATGGTTTCTCATTCATACTACTTTTGCTTTACGATATGCGCATATCTATTATGGTGACCATAAAACAAAGATTAATACACATGCCGCAGGACTGGAATTTCCGGAAGACAACATGCCGGAATACCTTGATTTCGCTTACTTTTCTTTTGTACTTGGAATGACTTTCCAGGTTTCAGATGTGCAGGTAACCTCAAAGCGACTGAGAAAATTAGTAATGCTTCACGGGCTTTTATCTTTTGGCTTCAACACCGTAATGATTGCGCTGACCATAAATTTAATCGCGGGATTTGGATGAGGAACAGATAGGTAATCATAAGGTTTCCTGCCTTAGAAAAAATATTTCTAATTTGAGAAATGATCCATTCAGGCGTACAAACTTTGCTACAAGCCGTTATTTTTTCTTAAATACTTAAGCCGTCTTTTTTCCAGATAGCCAGTTTTGTGCCACCAAATCTGCAACAATTTTATCGATCGGCAGCGTTACCTCTTTTGCAGAAAAAGTTTGCAGGTTAACAAAGCGAAAAGTTTCAATGGCCGATTTTTCTTTATAAATCTCCAACTGGCTTTCTGTGAAATCAAATTCCTTATGGGTTAGCGGGAATGCTATATGCTGCACTGTCTTTACAAAATAATAAATGGAAATAAGCTGGTCAGCGACATTGAAGGCGCTTTGCTGATAATAATCGGTGGTGTAAATATGATCGCCCACTTCAATATCCAGGTTCATCTCTTCTCTAAATTCCCTTCGGAGGCAATCGCGTGTGCCTTCTCCCTGTTCTAAACCACCACCTGGGAATTTGGTATAATATTCCCCGCGTATATATTCATCACTTACTAAAATCTGATCTTTCTCATTAATCAAAATTCCATAAACCCTAACATTTAGCATGATTAACTTTTTAATTCTATTTCGCCGCTATACACAAGATTGGCCGGCCCCGATAGCCATATATTTTTAAATTGGGTATCACTTATTTTTTCAAATTCCACACTCAAATTACCTCCTTTTGTTTTTACTTCCACGGTATTAAATCCATTATCATTGTGAGCAGAAATAAGGGCTGACGCGGTAACCCCAGTGCCGCAACTAAGGGTTTCATCTTCCACACCGCGTTCATAAGTACGCACATAGATTTTATCTTCCGAAATCTTTTCAACAAAATTCACATTCACTCCTTCTTCCACAAAGTCTTTGCTGTTGCGTATCTTACGCCCTTCCGTTACTACATCCATTTTGTCCAGATTCTTTACATATTTTACATAATGCGGCGAACCGGTGTTCAATAAATAATAATCCAAAGTAAAATTTACCCGGCTTACGTCATTCATTTTCAAACTCACTTCTTTCTCCAGGTCCATCTCCGCTTCATGCGCGCCATCCACTGCTGAAAAGAGATATTCTTTCTTTCTAATGCCCAGTTCCGATGCAAGTTTTACCAAACATCTTCCCCCATTTCCACACATGCTCCCCTCTTTGCCATCGGCATTGTAATAAACCATTTCAAAGTCGAAACCTTCTTTGTGGTTCAAAAGCATCAATCCATCAGAGCCAATTCCAAAATGCCTGTTGCATAATTTTTTTACTTGCTCCGTAGTAATACCATCATAAGCCTTTTGCCTGTTATCGAGCAGGATAAAATCGTTTCCTGCTCCCTGGTATTTGTAAAATTCAATTTTCATTTTTTGTTTTTTTTAATCTGATTCAAATAATTATTAAGGATAAAAGCTCAATAATTATTTGATGTTGTGTATGTATGTTATAATTTTTCTGAAATAATTTCCAATGATTTTATAATAAGCTTTTCTATAAGCGCCTCGCTATTGGCGCTAAAATTTTTATGAATACGATTGGCTATGATAGCGCTCAGTGAAAGGCACTGGTGTTGTAAAGCCTTGCCCAGTCCATATATGGCCGAGGTTTCCATTTCAAAATTGGTAATGCGGTGAGGCCCGAATTCAAATTGCGCCAGGCTGTCAATGAAATGAGGGTTAGCTACACCAAGACGAAGCACCCTACCCTGCGGACCATAAAAGCCGGGACACGTAACCGTGATTCCATGGTGATAACCCTCTACAAAATGCTTACTAAGCGACATGGAAGCGCTGGCAATATAAGGACTAAACCGGCTATGCAATTGCGTTTGGGTAACAAAAGATTGGAGCAATTGTCTCTCTTCTTCATTATTTTCCCGAATATAAAAGTTCATGAGGTTATCAATGCCCAGTCCGTGCGTGCTGGCCACAAAACTATCCACGGGAATATCGGCCTGCAAAGATCCGGAGGTGCCGATGCGGATAATATTCAGTTGCTTTAATTCCCTGTTTATGGATCTTGATGAAAAATCAATGTTCACCAAAGCGTCCAGCTCGTTCAAAACAATATCAATATTATCGGTACCTATGCCGGTGCTTACTACCGAAATTCTTTTATTGCCAAGGTAGCCTGTGTGTGTTACAAATTCGCGGTGCTGCCTGCGGATTTCTATGGTATCAAAATGTTTACTCACTTCCTTAACCCTGTCGGGGTCGCCCACAGTAATAATATTTCCGGCAAGTTCTTCGGGTTTCACATCAAGGTGGTAAACGGCTCCGCGGGAATTAATAATCAGTTCAGATTCGGCAATATGCTGCATGAATATTTTTAAATTATAAGATCAGGAAAATGAATAAAGTTGATAATTTTCGGTTACATAATGTGGCAAAGTTAAATCAATACAAGTCAAACACATTTCGCATTTTACAATTAAAAAATTCTAAAGAAAATTTTCCTATTTTTGTGCGCTTCAAAAAAGGTCCTGTGGCCGAGTGGTTAGGCAAAGCTCTGCAAAAGCTTCTACAGCGGTTCGAATCCGCTCGGGACCTCTTAAATAAGAATCGCGGAACTGTGGTTCTTTTTTATTTTTACTCCACTTTACACTTAATGTACTGTTTTTCAGTGTATTGTAACAACCAATTGAAAATCTTCATTACTAACTTTACAGGATTAATACTACATTATTACTAATTTATATTTGAGCAATCACTAACGCAATTTTAATGCCCTGATTGACTTTCCAAGATCAAAACCCAGTCAGTTTCCTTCTTTTTCCTCCTTTGGAGGATCAAATCATAAATACTTTTGTTAGCGAACACACCATTTGACTTTTTACTTCCGTCTCTGGGATTATACCATTTTGCTTTTACTTTCTTTAAGAAATAAATTTAAGCATAGTACCAGAAAGCGGATGGTTTCAGATAGAAAATGAGATACCATGCGAAGACCTGGGAAAAGGAGTCAGCCAGTAGATATATGGATTCGATGATAAAATAATGCTGGTAAAAGTTAAGTTCGAAAAAGATACCATAGGCCCATTATATAAACATCCTCACACACAAGTTACCTCCTTAGAAACCGGCACTTTTGAAATGACGATTGGCGACAAAAAGAAGATTATAAAAAAAGGAGATGGATTCTATGTACCTCCGCACGCAATACATGGAGTGGTTTGTATAAAAGCCGGTTTGCTGGTAGATGTTTTCCCCCCCAATACGGAATAATTTTCTGCCACAGCAACTGTAAATTATTTTTT
>JBDSOE010000009.1:0-16591 GCA_039915005.1 Ginsengibacter sp. | reverse complement strand
GATTCTATGGCAATAGAATTTGTTCGCAACACCCGCTTTGATATGGCAGAGTCTCTCACTACCCTTGCACTCCTTGATTCCATAGATACGGATACGTTGAAAGTTGACATCGCCTTGCAAAAAATGTTCAACTTTAAAGAATATTCTTTTCAAAAAAAATGGATAACAAAGGAAGAAGGATTATTGGGCGGCCACGCAAAACTGACGCAGGACGAAAGCATAGCCGATTCGCTAAAGACACATCCTGATTGTAAAAAAAGAATACAGATTCTTGAGCCGATGGTGCAGAAGTATCATGGAAAGACTTCATTAAAAAACCCGGTAGACCTGGAGAAATTCAGAGAGCTTGCCCATACTTTCCGGTACGAAATAGTGGAATATGCTTTTGCTTCCGACAACTATACAAAAAGCCTGCAATATGCTATGGAACTATTACAGGAGAACTCTTCAGATCCATATCTTATAACGCACGTCGGAAAAATATTCAATGGTTTTTATGATGCGCAAAAGAAGCATACGCTTGGCAAAGTAAGTGAATTGCCTGCGCCATTTTTCGCATCCAATTACAATCTGTTATTACAATTTGTTCAAAATCTTTTTCTGGAAGATTATGCAGCAATCAGCTATCATTTTTTAAACCAATATGCTTCTCAAATAGAAAACTATCCGCCGTTTAAAAGCGCCTATCAAACAAGTATTCAAATATCCAAACAATAAAATTTTATTTACAAACACATTCAACATAAAAAAAATAAAATGAAAAAGAGTCTTTTAATGACCGGTGTCGTGTTGTTTTTTACAGGCTGTTTTCTACAGGCACAAAATAAATTAAGTGTTGATAAGGTATATTCAACCTATCTCCGCAACAGTGGTACCATCATGGAAAGCAACCAGATAAAAGGATATTTTTTCCTTTATCAAAGTGATAAAATAGACAAGCATACCAATGAATATACTTTGCAGATTCTTGACCAGAATTTGAATAAAGTAAAAGAAATAAAATTTGAAGACACTAAAAAGTTAAGCCTTCTTGAGGCTTCCTATAATAGTAACAGCCTCGCCTTTCTTTTTAAAAACGCGGATGAAAAAACACTGGACATGAAAATTTACAACATGGATGGGAAGCTGAAATTTTCATACAGTAACGAGTATGATAAAAAAACAGACGACTTAATGAAGCGGTATGAAACCCTGCATACTGATGAAGGAACCAATCAAAATGTTTTTGATATGGGAGATCAGGGATATGCATCCATACTTCCATTGCGTGATGGTAAACTACGTACTTATGAAGTGAATTACTACTCATCCAAACAAAAAAAACAATGGACTTATCAGCCACAGGATGATGAGGAACATTATGCCAATGCAGAGTTCCTGGGTAGTACCGACAGCCTGATTATTTTGGAAGTAATGAAAAAAAACAGGAAGCTAAGCGGAAAAATGAAGGCGAGTCTTGTAGGGATCAACTTTGTAACAAAGAAAAAAGCTTTTGAAATTGATGATACCGATGGCGATTACGTTTTTGTGCCATCAAGCGTGGAACCATTGAAAGATAAAAGCGAATTAATGGTGATGGGAAGTTATTTCGATAAAGGCGATAATATCGTAAAAGACTTCAGCAAAGGATTGGCCGTGTATTCTATTAACAGCAAGGGAAAAATTCTTAACAGAGCTTATAATTCATGGGCTGATGATTTCGGGAAATATCTTTCTACCAACAGTAAAGGCAAAATTGATAAAATCGGTTTTCTTTACATTCATAAAGTGATACAAACGCCCAATGGAAAAACGTTTGTAGTAAGCGAGGGATATAAAAGACAAGCCAGTGCCGGTGGCATTGCAGCGACTGTATTGTTGGGCGCATTGGGAGGAAGAAGCAACGCAATTGGGGTTACCAAAATAGTAGTAACCGATTTAGTAATGATGGAATTGGACAATAAGTTCAAAGTTAAAAATGCCTTTATTTATGACAAGACGAACAGCACGGTGGAATCTTCAGCAATGAGTGATTTTGGCAGTCAGCATGAAATAGCATTACTCGTAAAAATGAAAGGCAGCTTCGATTATGAATTTACCACCGGCGATATAGACAATTCAACTTTTACAGTATGTTACAGTGATTGGGTTAAAGACTCTGACTACAAAGGGAAAACTTTTAATTCTATCCACTACAACGGTTCCAAATTTTCAACAGACAAAATTGAATTAAAATCCAAAGCCAGTACCATGAAAGTTTTCCCTGCCAAAGCAGGATCAGTAATGATTATGGAATATTTTAAAAAAGACAAACGATTGGATTTCAGATTAGAAAAGTTAGGGTAGATCTTTAAAAATAAATTTTATCGCTGCTATTGATAATTCATTATTTTTAACTACCTAAAAATCTTTTATGTTTATCAATACAAAATCTTTTCTATTTACTTTGGCATTTGCCACTATCATCATGTCGTGTAATAATAATTCCTCCTCAACAGTTTCCTCTTCTGCAGATAGTATTCGCATAGATACTTCTTCAGCCACTTACGACACTTCTTTTGATGTGGAAGCGCAGTCTTTCGGCGACATTAAGGTACTTCGTTACCAGGTCCCGGGTTTTGACCAGTTGCCTCTTCAGCAAAAGCAATTAGCGTATTATTTATCGGAAGCCGCACTCGCAGGCCGCGATATTTTTTACGACCAGAAAAGCAAATACGGCATCATGCTTCGCAAAACACTGGAAGCGATGTACGGAAGTTACACCGGCGATAAGACTACTGCCGACTGGAAAAAATTTGAAGAATATTGCGGCAGGTTTTGGTTCAGTTATGGTAATCATCATCATTACAGCAATGAAAAAATTTTTCCGGCCTGTTCGTTCGAATATTTTGCTTCCGTAGCTAAAGCCAGCGATTCCACACAGTTTCCGAAAGATGCCGGTGAAAGTCTGAATGCTTTTTTACAAAAAATAAAACCCATAATTTACGATCCGAAAATAGAACCCAAATTGGTTGACCTCAGACCCGGCATTGATAATGTAACGGCCTCGTCGGTGAATTTTTATGAAGGGGTTACTCAAAAAGAAGTGGAAGCGTATTATTCAAAATTTGATTCAAAAGGCAATACGCCTATGTGGGGACTAAATAGCAAACTGGTGAAAGAAAATGGCAAGCTGGTTGAAAAGGTTTGGAAAGTGGGCGGCATGTATTCCGCCGCCATTGAAAAAATAGTGGGCTGGCTCGATAAGGCAGCCACCGTTGCCGAAAATGCAGAACAAAAAACTGCTTTGCAATTGCTGGTTCAGTATTATAAAACAGGCAATCTTGCTACATTTGACGACTACAGCATCGCCTGGGTAAAGGACATCAACAGCCGGCTGGATGTGGTAAATGGTTTTATAGAAGTATATCATGATCCACTGGGCAAGAAAGGAAGTTTCGAGGGCATTGTTTCCATGAAAGACCTCGAAGCCACCAAAAGGATAAAAGCCATTGCCGACCAGGCGCAATGGTTTGAAGACAATTCGCCTCTGATGCCGGAGCACAAAAAGAAAAATGTAAAAGGAATTATTGCCAAAGCGATCACGGTAATTATGGAAAGTGGCAGCGCTGCCCCAAGTACGCCCATTGGCATCAACCTTCCCAATAACGAATGGATAAGAAAAGACCACGGGTCTAAATCTGTTTCCTTGAGCAACATCATTCATTCGTATAACGTAGATGGCGCTGCCAGTGGCATGCTCGATGAATTTGCCCTAAATGATTCTGTGAAAGCACGCATAAAAAAATACGGCGCCCTGGCTTCTGACTTACATGTAGATATGCACGAGGCCATAGGCCATGCATCGGGGCAAATCAATCCCGGCGTGGAAACTCCGGATCAGACTTTGAAAACATACGCCTCCGCGCTGGAAGAAGCGCGGGCAGACCTTGTGGCGTTGTATTATATCATGGATCCTAAATTAATTGAAATAGGAGTGATGCCTTCTCTGGAAGCAGGCAAAGCGGAATATGACGGCTACATGATGAATGGATTAATGACCCAATTGACCCGCCTTAAACTGGGCGACCACCTGGAAGAAGCGCATATGCGCAACCGCCAGTTGAATGCAAAGTGGGTGTATGAAAAAGGGAAAAAAGAAAATGTGGTAGCGTTTGTAAAGAAGAACGGTAAAACGTATGTGCAGATCAATAATTATAATAAACTCCGTGAACTCTTCGGCCAGTTGCTTCGCGAAATACAACGCGTAAAATCGGAAGGTGATTTTAATGCAGGCAAGAACCTGATTGAAAACTACGGCGTAAAAGTGGATTATACCTTGCATAAAGAAGTGCTGGAACGTTTCAAAAAATTAAACATCCAATCTTACAAAGGTTTTATTCAGCCGCGCCTGGTGCCTGTAATGGAGGGTGATAAAATTACGAATGTGAAAATTGAATACCCTACCAATTTCTTTGATCAGATGATGGAGTATGGAAAAAAATATTCTTTTCTCCCGGTAAAAAATTAAAAAACTCTGGACGATTTTATTTAACAAGTCGGAACGGCGCATCGCAAAGACGGAAGTGAGCCTCTCATTTCCGTCATTGCGATGCGACAGGAATAGCTCTGTACATTGATAATAACTTCCGGCTTAGCGGCAATCTCATCACCAGCAATTATAAACAATTTCGGAGATTGCTTCGGCGCGGGTGGTTTGTTTTCATTGGATTTTGTGTGTGCGCCTCGCAAAGACGAAAGTTGGTTTGTCATTGCGTTTGCAGTTATGTCATGGCGGGGACTCAGTTTCCGTCATTGCGATGCGCCAGGAAGAGTTCTGTAACTGATAATAACTTCCGGCGCGGAAGCAATCCCATAATCAGTAAAAGTGAAGTTGCTTTCGGGGCAAACTTTCGTCAGGCAAAATTTTCATGCAGTCCTTTTTCAGTTGTCAATATGCGCTTTGCCATTTCCAAAACAGCAAGTACTGCCTCTTTAGATACCGAAGGAAAATCGTCAAGAAATTCTTTTAAGTCATCACCGCCTTCAATGTAGTCAAAGAGATTTTGAATAGGAACCCCCGTTCCTGCAAACACCGGAGTTTCACTCATTATTTCGGGGTCTATGCTTATTTGTCCCTATAACATGATTCCTATTTTTTAGCGATATTCTGAAGTTATCAAATTTGTTTGAATTTCAGTTCCTGTTTAAGTTCTACAGCTTGAGTGCACCGCGGTTTTTATTCCTATAAAAAACATCCTTGTTAAAACTTTCCAAAACATAGTGTCCGGCGGTGGTCTCTTTTTTTAAAAGGATAATTTTACCTTAATAAAATCTTCCGGTTATGAAAAGATACTTCTTTATGCTGATGGCTTTGATGGCTTTGGCTTCCTGCAAAAAGGACCGGGTTTCCGGCAGCGGTGAAATAATTACTGAGACAAGAAATGTGGCTAACTTTTATAACGTTTCTGTTAGCGGGTCTTCCAATGTTTTTATTACCCGTGGTGATAATTTTGAGGTGAAAGTAAAAGCCTACGAAAACATAATACCTTACCTCGAAACCAAAATACAGGATGGCACTTTATTAATTGCCTTTAAAGACAATTCGAATGTCAGTAACGATAATTCGGAAATATTTATCACCATGCCATCCCTAAACAGCGTGGCCACCAGCGGCAGCGGCAACATCACTTCTGCCGGCGAGTTCTTAGGATCAGGTAATTTCAAAGCCTCCGTTTCCGGGTTGGGAAATATTTCACTTGGGAGCGGCACTGCCGGCAATTTTCAAATAAACATTAGCGGTAGCGGCAATGTAAAAAGTTTTGGATTGAAAGCACAGCAAACCGTAGTAAATATTGAAGGAAGCGGCAATGCGGAAGTAACCGTTTTGCAAAATCTGAATGCCACCATCAATGGAAGCGGGAATGTATATTATAAAGGAAATCCGGCCACAGTAACCTCTAGAGTTTCCGGCAGTGGGCAGGTTATTAAACAATGATTTATTGGGAGGAAGCACAGCTATTTTTTAGTTAGGTAAAGGATATTCTAGTTCCTTTTTACTCAATCAGTTACCCCCATATTTCCTCTCACAAATATTTATAAAATCAGCAAGGTCTATCGTTACCAATGGCGCGTCAAGTACGCGGCCTCCTTCGGGCCTCAATTCCGTGGATTCATTCTGTTTTATTTCCATGATGTTGTTTTTATAAAAAAATAAAAATACTCTTTATTCACATTTTTACTTATCCATTTTTGAAAGCGCTTTTGTTTTGTGTACTGCTATATGGTCTGTCTTGTCGCTCTGTATTTCATATTGAGGATCTTCCTTATCTGCATGATGCGTATAACCTTTGTAGTCAAAATCCGTCGTGTGGATTTTTATTATTTTCCCGGAAACATGTCCTGCTTCAGAATTCCATTTTACATGATCGCCAATTTTAAATGAAGGTTTCATTTTTTTAAAAATTTGTTTTATTCAAAATAAGGTAACAAAAATGGCTCCTGTTTAAATGCAGCCCCTTTCTACAATTATATATATTGAAAAAAATAAAGAATTTATTAAGGAAGAAATAGGTAAAATTAAAATTTTACTTTTACACTCATTACTTAATATATTTTTCACCATCAAAGTAAACCGGGGATATATTGCGGTACCCGCTTTGAGACCTTGTAAACAATTTTAAAAACCAATTTTAAAAAATGGAATTAATAGAACAATCAGGAATTAATACAGTACGGGTATTATCTGCAGATGCAGTACAGAAAGCCAACTCCGGCCATCCGGGAACGCCCATGGGGCTTGCACCCATAGGCCACGTGCTTTGGACAAAATTTATGAATTACAATCCACAGGATGCTGAATGGCCCAACCGCGACCGCTTCATTTTATCGTGCGGCCACGCCTGCATGTTGCAATACAGTTATTTGTACCTCACAGGTTATAATCTTACTTTAGAAGATATCAAAAACTTCAGACAGCTACACAGCAAAACAGCCGGGCATCCTGAATACGGTTTGGTGGAAGGTATTGAAGTAACTACCGGCCCGCTGGGACAGGGCTTTGCAAACGGTGTAGGCATGGGCATTGCGCAGCAATACCTCGCTCATCGTTATAACAAACCGGGTTTCCCATTATTCGATTATTCTATTTACACCATCTGCAGCGATGGCGATATTATGGAAGGTGTGGCTTCAGAAGCCGCCTCCCTTGCAGGGCATTTAAAACTGGGGCATCTTATTTATTTATACGACGACAACCAGATCACCATTGAAGGAAATACTTCGCTTGCCTTCAATGAAGATGTAACCGAGCGTTTCCAGGGATATGGATGGCATGTACAATCTGTGGCCGATGGTAATGATACCGATGCAATTGCCGCCGCCATAGAAAATGCAAAGAAAGAAACCAACCGTCCTTCTCTCATAAAAGTGCGTACGCACATTGGATTTGGAAGCCCCAACAAAGTGGATACCGCTGCGGCACATGGTTCTCCTTTGGGAAAAGACGAAGTAAGACTGGTAAAAGAAAATTTCGGATTTGACCCCGATCAAAGCTTTGTGGTTTCTGACGAAGTATTAAATTATTACAGAGAGAAAGGAAAAGCGGGAGTAAAAAAAGAAGAAGACTGGAATGAATTGTATAAAAAATACAAAGAGAAATATCCTGCCGAAGCTGCGGAATATGAATTGTTTAAAAGTGGAAAATTACCCGAAGGGTGGAAAGATAACTTACCGGTTTTTAAACCCGATGCAAAAGGAATTGCTACCCGGAAAGCTTCAGGTAAAATGCTGAATACGATTGCTGCAAAATTACCGCTGCTTATTGGCGGCTCTGCTGATCTGTCTCCTTCTACCGATACTACTTTAAATGATTTTGAATCCTTTACCAGTGAAAACCACAGTGGAAGAAATTTTCATTTCGGAATCCGCGAACATGCTATGGGCTCCGTTTTAAACGGAATGGCCCTTACCAAAGGAATTATTCCTTATGGCGCCACCTTCCTTATTTTTTCCGATTACATGCGCCCACCTGTTCGTCTTGCCGCGATAATGAAGATACGCCCCATATTTATTTACACTCATGATAGTATTGGTTTGGGAGAAGACGGAACTACACACCAGCCGGTAGAACAATTGATCGGCTTAAGATCCGTTCCTAATGTAACGGTAATTCGTCCGGCAGATGCTAACGAAACGGTACAGGCATGGCGCGTAACGCTTGAGCATTCCGATGGGCCGGTAGCCTTAATTCTCACCCGCCAGAATTTACCTATTATTGATCAGGATAAATTTGCACAAGCTTCCGGGCTTGAACAAGGCGCCTACATTTTATCTGACTGCGAAGGTGAACCTCAATTAATTTTAATGGGCAGCGGCAGCGAAGTACACTTGCTGCTGGAAGCTAAGGAAAAATTAGAAATTGAATCCATTCGCGTGCGGGTAGTAAGTTTCCCCAGTTGGGAATTATTTGATAAACAAGAGGAGGCGTACCAGCAAAAAGTTTTCCCGAAAAATATTCGTAAAAGACTTGCAGTGGAAGCCGGCTCACCAATAGGCTGGTCCAAATATGTAACGGATGAAGGCGATGTAATTGGTGTTACGCAATTTGGTGAATCTGCTCCGGGCGATGAGATCATGAAAGAATATGGCTTTTCAGTGGAGAACGTAATTGCGAAAGCGAAAGCCTTATTGAAATAAGATGGGTATTGAATTTTGAATAGTGAGTAATTATTTTTTCGAATGAATTGAGAGGAAAGGGAAGAAGAAGTGGATTGAATTAAAAGCTTTGGTTTGAAAGTTGTAATCTAAAAGTTGTAATCTAATCATATGATCATTCACCACAAAAACAGATTCTCATGAAAAAAGTATTAATTGCCTTGGACTTCGATCCCTCTGCACAAAAGATTGCGGAAACCGGTTATGAATTAGCAAGATCAATGCACGCGGAGGTGGTATTATTACATGTGGTAGCGGACGCCACGTACTATTCTTCGCTCAGCTATTCCCCGATAATGGGATTTGATAGTTTTAGTAATTTGGACATTGTGCAAACGGATGCGGTTACGGGATTAAATGAAGCAGCCCAAAGTTATCTTGATAAATCAAAACATTACCTGGGAGATGAAACGATTCAGACAATAGTTAAGGGCGGCGATTTTGGCGAAGGCATCCTTGAAGCGGCTACAGAAGTCAATGCAGATATAATTGTGATGGGCACCCATAGCCGGAGCGGCTTAGATAAAATATTAATGGGCAGTGTAGCCGAGAAAGTTCTGCATAAGAGTTTAATACCTCTCTTCATCATTCCTACTAAAAACGGAGAAGTAAAATAATTACTGCAGAATTTCATTGTAACCTTTTTGATGAATCATTACTCAAAGAGACGGTGATATTTTTAAACTTTTAAACTTTTATAATGGCAGATTATCCAGACGAAGAACACGTAGTAAAAATTTTGGGGACCGAAAATGTTACCCATAATGTAAAGCGATTTAAATTAAGTAAGCCTGATGCTTATGTATTTGCGCCGGGGCAGGCAACAGACATCGTTATCAATCTTCCGGCATGGAAGGACGAAAGAAGGCCCTTTACTTTTACCAGCCTCAATGATTGGGACCATCTCGAATTTACCATTAAGATTTACGGCGACCACGAAGGCGTAACCAACGAATTGGGAAAACTGAAAGCCGGCGATGAACTGATACTCCATGATATTTGGGGCGCCATTCATTACAAAGGCGAAGGTGTTTTTATAGCTGGCGGCGCAGGCATTACGCCATTCATCGCTATTTTAAGGCAGTTGTATAAAGACGGAAAACTGGGAAATAATAAACTGATTTTTTCCAACAGAACTTCCTCAGACATTATTTTAAAAGAAGAATTTGAAAAAATGCTGGGCGATAATTTTATCAATACCCTTACCGATGAAAAAACATCGCAATTCGATAACAGGCAGATTGATGAAAGCTATTTAAAGGAAAAGATAAAAGATTTATCGCAGTACTTTTACATCTGTGGCCCCGATGCTATGATAGACAGCGTTAAAAACAATCTTCAAAAATTAGGAGTAAAGGAAGATAGAATTGTGATAGAAGAATTTTAAACAGGAGATCACATCTTCTTTTTCAAAGATTAGTAAAGGTCTTGTAATTGAGTTACTCTGCTTACCATTGGGCTTTATTGTGATTGCTAAATAAATTTTGTATCTTTTCGGGAAACAAGTAAAATCATGAAAACACTAACCATCAATCCTCAGTTTGTGAAAGATGAGAAGGGGCGTGAGCTTGGCGTTTTTTTAACAAAAAAAGAATTTGATTATTTGCTTGAAGAATTAGAGGATTATGAAGACAATAAGGCGTATGATAAAGCTAAAAGTCGTACCGATGAAGAGTTTATTCCTTTCGAACAAGCGTTGGAAGAAATAAAGAAAAGCAGGCTTAAATGAATTATAAGTTAGAAATCAGCCGCACTGCTCAAAATCAACTTGCTAAAATAAATGATCCGTTTTTTAAAAAGATCACTCAAAAAGTATTAGCATTAAAAACTAATCCCAGACCGCCTGGATGTAAAAAACTAAAAGGAGAAACAAATTGGCGGATAAGGGTTGCCTATTACAGGGTAATCTATGAAATCAAAGACGATGTTCTACAAATTATCGTCATCGAAATAGATCATCGTAAGCAGATTTACCAATAGACTTTTAAAGCGCTGACCTTGTTTTCAAAATTATTTTTTAATAAAAAATAAAACTTCTATAATGGCACAAGACATTTACAAAATAAAAAAACTCCTTAACACAAAAAACGGAACCTTCACTTATTACAGCCTCCATGAACTTGAAAAGCAGGGACATAAAATCAGTAAATTACCTTTTTCAATTCGCATATTATTGGAAAACGTGCTGCGCAATTACGATGAATTTGCGGTAACAAAAGAAAATGTGGAAACCCTGCTGAACTGGAAACCCAAAGCCTCAGATAAAGACATTCCTTTTAAACCCGCACGGGTATTAATGCAGGATTTTACCGGTGTTCCGGCCGTGGTTGACATCGCTTCCTTGCGTGCGGAAGCCGCGAGGAAAGGGAAAAATCCTGAAGAAATTAATCCCTTAATTCCCGTCGATCTGATAATAGACCACTCTGTGCAGGTGGATTTTTTTGGAACTGAATACGCTTATAAAAGAAATATGGATGAAGAATACAAGCGCAACCAGGAGCGGTATTCTTTCTTAAAATGGGCGCAGAAATCTTTTAATAATTTCAGCGTAGTTCCGCCGGGTATGGGCATTTGCCACCAGGTAAACCTCGAATTTTTGTCAAAAGGCGTAGTGGAAAGAAATGGTGAAGTTTTCCCCGACTCTTTAGTGGGCACCGATAGCCACACACCTATGGTAAATGGAATTGGCGTGGTTGCCTGGGGAGTAGGAGGAATAGAAGCAGAGGCTGCCATTCTTGGCCAGCCATTGTATTTTATTATGCCGGAAGTGATTGGTTTAAAATTAACCGGCAAACTTCCATTGGGTTCCACGGCCACTGATCTGGTGCTCAACATTGCGGAGCTTTTGAGGAAGTACGGAGTAGTAGGAAAATTTGTAGAAGTATTTGGTTCGGGACTCGATCATCTTTCAGTACCGGACAGGGCCACCATCGGAAACATGTCGCCCGAATTTGGATGTACCATTACTTATTTCCCGATAGATGATAAGACGCTTGAATACATGCGCATGAGCAACCGTTCAGAAGAACAGGTGAAACTGGTGGAAGATTATTGTAAAACCAATATGCTTTGGAGAACGGGCAATGAGAAAATAAATTATACAGATACTATTACCCTTGACCTCTCATCCATTGAGCCGTCTGTTGCAGGGCCTAAAAGGCCACAGGATAAAATTCTGCTGAAGAATTTTAAAAACAAGTTTATTGAATTAATGGATCAGAATTATGGCCGTAAATACAAAACACCGGATAAGCAATTATCCCGTTGGTTTGCAGAAGGAGGGGGACAGCCGGTAGATCCTACAGCCCCAATGCCGGCAAATTCTGAAATACAGGAAGAGGTAGTAAATGGTATGAAACAGGTTTGGATAACATTGGGCCACGAAAAATTTGAAATCTCAGATGGCTCGGTTGCTATTGCTGCCATTACCTCCTGCACCAATACTTCCAATCCTTTCGTGATGATCGGTGCTGGTTTGGTAGCCAAAAAAGCAAGGGAACATGGATTAAACAAGAAGCCCTGGGTGAAAACTTCATTGGCACCGGGTTCCAAAGTGGTAACTGATTATCTTGAAAAAGCAGATTTATTAAAAGACCTTGAGGCATTGGATTTTCACCTCGTGGGGTATGGCTGCACGTCTTGTATTGGCAACTCAGGCCCCTTGCCTCCTTATATGGCCAAAGCCGTAGATGACCATGAGCTGGTAGTGGCTTCTGTACTTTCGGGCAATCGTAATTTTGAAGCCAGAATACATCCTCAGGTAAGAATGAATTTTTTAATGTCGCCCATGCTGGTAGTGGCTTATGCCATAGCTGGCCGCGTGGATGTAGATTTGATTAATGACCCCATCAGCTACGATTCTAACCTGCAACCGGTTTATTTAAAAGACATCTGGCCTTCGGATGATGAAATCAATGAGGTGATGAGCAAAGTACTTTCACCAAAAGATTTTGCCAAAAACTATGGAGAAATATTTGAAGGAAATGAAATCTGGAGGAATCTAAAGATACCGGATGAAAAACTCTATGCGTGGGACAAGAATTCAACTTACGTAAAAGAAGTTCCGTTCTTTTATAATCTTTCCGATAAGGCAGAGCTTATGAGAGATATTTTCAACGCCAGGGCATTATTAGTTTTGGGAGATAGTATTACTACCGACCACATTTCCCCTGCCGGTCAATACAATGAACATTCCGCTGCGGGTGAATATTTAATCAGCCGCGGGGTTAAGAAGGAAAACTTTAATTCTTACGGTTCCCGCCGCGGAAACGATGAGGTAATGGTAAGAGGCACTTTTGCCAATGTGCGTATTAAGAATCAACTGGCGGCAAAGGAAGGAGGCTACACCACCTATTTCCCCAAAAATAAAGAAATGACGGTTTATGATGCCGCCATGAAATATAAAAAAGACGAAACGCCTTTAGTGGTTTTGGCCGGCAAAGAATATGGTAGCGGATCATCCAGGGATTGGGCTGCCAAAGGCACTTTCCTGCTGGGGATAAAAGCGGTAATTGCTGAAAGCTATGAACGCATTCACAGAAGCAACCTGGTAGGTATGGGCGTTCTTCCTCTTCAATATAAACCAGGCGAAACTGCCAAAAGCCTGGGGCTTACCGGTAAGGAAACCTTTACCATCACAGGCATTGCAGAAGATATCAGGCCGCTAAAAGAAGTTCAGGTTATTGCAAAAGATGCAGAGGGAAAAGAAATAAGATTCGGAGCTATAGCACGTATGGATTCACAAATTGAAATTGAATATTACAGGCATGGCGGAATCCTGCAGTATGTACTGAGACAGTTTTTGCATAAAGCGTAATAATTCAGGCAATTCAGCCAATTCGTGTAAATAATGTAATTCGTGTAAAAATAAATTAAAAATGAAAAGTGAACAATTGTATGTAATCCCTGATAAGGAAAACGCAGAGAGAAGAGCCAAAGCCACTCCCGAAATAATGGACGCCTGGCGCAATTTCAGCAGAACAGTTTTTAAAGCCGGGGCGCTTGATGAAAAAACAAAACAATTAATTGCCATAGCGGTAGCGCACGTAACACAATGCCCCTATTGTATTCATAGCCATACCCTTCAGGCTACGAGGAAGGGTGCCAGTACAGAAGAGATTATGGAAGCCGTATGGATAGCCGCAGAAATGAGAGCAGGTGCAGCTTACTCGCATTCTGCTTTGGCAATGGATGAAATAATTGCCTCAGAAAAACAGGAATCAAATAAACCGGCGCAATCTTAAACAAACCGGCAACATGTAGATGCGGCTTTCTCCCTTCATGAATCCCGGTGAAAGTTTCTTCTAAATTTTCTTATTAATTACTTATTACCAAAATAAGGGTGGCGAGGTATGCCCATTATAAAGTTGCAAACTAACCTAAAACCTATGAGTATATTTTTATGCCAGATACACGGGAACAAAAAAGGTTAAAAGAGAATTATACCAAAAATAAAAAATGGCTCAAGTGGGGGCCTTATTTATCCGAGAGACAATGGAGTACGGTAAGAGAAGATTACAGCGCCAATGGCGATGCCTGGAATTATATTACGCATGATATGTCGCGATCCAAAGCGTATCGCTGGGGCGAAGATGGAATTGCGGGAATTTCGGATAACCAACAGCGGATATGTTTTGCCATAGCCTTATGGAACGGTAAAGATGATATTTTAAAAGAAAGGCTTTTTGGACTTACGCCTGAAAATGCAAATCATGGAGAAGATGTAAAAGAATTGTATTACTACCTGGATAATACGCCCACGCATTCTTACATGAAATATTTGTACAAATATCCGCAGGCGGCATTCCCTTATAATGAGCTGGAAAAAATAAATAAAAGCCGGAGTAAGAATGAAGATGAATATGAGATCAACGACACAGGCGTGTTTGATGAGGGGCGTTATTTTGATGTTTTTATTGAATATGCAAAAAATAATGAAGAAGATATTTGTATTAAAATCTCCATTCACAACCGGTCTCAACACAAAGCGCCTGTAACTCTATTGCCCACTTTATGGATGCGAAATGTATGGTCATATGGGTTAATAAAAGAAAAGACCATTATTGAGTTAATAGAACAAAACACCTCCGTTGGTGAAGTAAAAATTACTGACATCAATATGGGAGAATACTCATTTTATTTTCAAAATCCTGAAAGGGTTTTATTTACCGGAAATGAAACCAATACCCAAAGATTATATAACGTTCCCAATAATGAGCCATATGTAAAAGATGCCTTTCATGAGGCCGTTATTGCCAACGATTTCAAAATATTTGACAACCAAAACAATGGTAACAAATGCGCTCCCTTTTATTATTTTGAGGTGGAAGCAGAGGATTGCGTTACCATTAAATTGCGCCTGAGCAAACAACAAACAGAGGATCCGCTCGGTGAAAGTTTTAATGAAATATTTACCCAACGTTTGCAGGAAGCCGATGAGTTTTACGATCGCTTAATAACAACCCGTGATGAAGATTTAAAAAATATTCAGCGCCAGGCGTATGCCGGTATGCTGTGGAATAAGCAGTTTTATTATATAGATATTCCCGACTGGCTGAAAGGCGACCCCGGCCTGCCTGCGCCACCTGAACAACGAAAGCATGGGCGTAACAGTGAATGGACTACCTTAAATAATGAGGATATTATTTCCATGCCGGATAAATGGGAATACCCCTGGTATGCCGCCTGGGATCTTCCGTTTCATTGCATTCCTTTGGCATCTTTAGATGCACAGTTTGCCAAAGATCAACTGGTATTGTTATTAAGAGAATGGTATATGAATCCGTATGGTCAATTGCCTGCTTACGAATGGTCTTTCAGCGATGTAAACCCGCCGGTGCACGCGTGGGCCTGTATTCAGGTATATAAAATAGATAAAGAGAAAACCGGTGTGGGCGATACTTTATTTTTAGAGAGAACTTTCAAAAAGCTGCTCATCAATTTTACCTGGTGGGTCAATCGTAAGGACAGGCTGAACAACAATGTTTTTGAAGGAGGCTTTTTAGGCCTTGATAATATTGGAGTCTTTGACAGAAACAATGTGCCCGGTGGTGGCAACCTGGAGCAAGCTGACGGTACGGCATGGATGGGAATGTATTGCTTAGACATGCTGGAAATAGCACTGGAACTGGCGCAAACCAATAAGGCTTATGAAGATCTGGCGACTAAATTCTTTGAACATTTCACCTATATCGCCAGCTCCATAAATCATATCCGGGAAGATTTTAAAGGAGCCTGGGACGAAGAAGAAGGCTTTTTTTATGACGTTTTAAAAATGCCTGACAGAAGTTTTATACCTGTAAAAGTGCGCTCTTTGGTGGGCCTTACTTCATTGTTTGGGGTACATGTCATTGAAAAATCGTTGTTGAGAAAATTACCGGAATTTCATCGCCGTCTGAAATGGTTTGTAAAATATCAGCAAAAAAATGACGAATACCAGGTGATAGAAGATATTGGTGAAAAAGGAAAGATCCTGCTTTCCTTAGCTCCTCATAAAAGATTAAAAAAAATCTTAAAAGCCCTTCTTGATGAAAATGAATTTTTATCTCCGGTAGGCATTCGTTCGCTTTCAAAAATTCACGAGGAGCCTTATAAAATTATTATTGATGGCAAAGAGTTCGGACTTAATTATCAGCCGGGAGATTCGAACTCCTCGCTCTTTGGCGGCAACTCCAACTGGCGCGGCCCTGTGTGGATGCCAATGAACTACCTGATGATAGTGGCTTTGGAAAAGTACTATCAATACTTCGAAGATGAATTAAAAGTAGAATTGCCTTCTCATTCAGGAAATATGGCCAACCTTAAAACGGTAGCCCAAGAATTACGAAAGCGACTGACCGGGATCTTTACCTCAGACAAAGAAGGAAAGAGAAATGTAAACGGGCAGATCAAATTATTCAATACCGATGAGCATTTTAAA
>JBDSOE010000256.1:0-7383 GCA_039915005.1 Ginsengibacter sp. | reverse complement strand
CCATCGGAGTTTATCCCTCGTATCTTTTTAAAAAAAGCTTTTCTTTCTGTAGTGTTACTCAACTGGAATTATTTCATTTAATTATTTATGCAAATATAATAGTACGAAGTTATTGCTTTGTTGGATTGAAGTAAGTTTTTAAAAAAGCAGCCATGAATTACCGAAGTGATAAAAACTTTTCTCCTCATAGAAGTATTTTGATAAATTTTACTGATTTCTTTTTATCCCCGTCTTTTGAAATCCGATGAGGTCAGAGGTTCTGAATTTCGAGAATCAAAACTTTACCAACCAATTCAGCAATAAAACATGCCAGTTATTAAATTCAGTATAAAATGATGAAAAATTTCAGCGTGGGCTTATTTTATTCCTTCCCGTTCCTTCCACATTTCATTAAATGTCTTCTTGCTAAACTCCAGCGGCGCATGGTGTTTGTTCCAATCTTTAAAAAGCATATTTATCATTTTGGTTTTTAAACCGCCGGTTCCTGTGTTCATCATTCCTCTTTTTAAAGAGGTCAGTTTCCATATCTTCCATGCCATCTTTTCTGAAAAAGTGGTCATGCCCTGTTCTACACTTGCATTCCGGTTCACTAAAAGTAATTCGTGGATATTTATTTTTACCGGGCAAACTTCTGTGCAGGCACCGCACAGGGAAGATGCAAAACTCAAATGCTTGTGTTCTTCCAATCCATTTAAATTCGGTGTAATTACGCTTCCTATTGGCCCCGTATAAGTGGTGCCATAACTGTGGCCGCCAATGTTTTTATAGACGGGGCAAGCATTCAGGCAAGCCCCACATTTGATGCAGTAAAGACTTTCACGTTGTATGGGATCGGCTAAAATATTGCTGCGGTTATTATCCAATAAGATCACGTACATCTCATCGGGGCCATCGGTTTCACCGGATTGGCGCGGCCCTGAAATAATACTGCTGTAAACCGTAACCTTTTGTCCGGTTCCGTAAGTGGAAAGCAAGGGCCACATCAGTGCCAGGTCAGTCATTGAAGGAATCATTTTTTCTATTCCAACAACGGCAATATGCGTTTTTGGCCATGCGGTAGTCAGTCGTCCGTTTCCTTCATTTTCGGTAATAGCTATGGCCCCAATATCGCTGATGAGAAAGTTAGCACCGGTAATTCCTATTTGGGCCTGTACATATTTTTCTCTTAAATTTCCTCTCGCAATTTGTGTCAGTTCTGTTGGTGACAGTTTAGATGCGGTACCCAGCTTTTCTGCAAAAAGTTTGGCTACATCTTCCTTGCTTTTGTGGATGGCCGGCGTTATAATATGATAAGGCGGCTCACCATCCAATTGCTGAATGTATTCTCCCAAATCGGTTTCTATGCTTTCAATTCCATGCTCTTCCAAAAAATGATTCAGATGAATTTCTTCCGTAACCATGCTTTTGCTTTTGACGATGGTTTTGCAATTCTTTTCTTTGCAAATTTTCAGAATTTCATCTAAGGCTTCCTGTGAGTCTTGTGCCCAAATCACTTTGCCACCACGGGCGGTAAAGTGCATTTCAAATTGCTCCAGGTGCTCGTGTAGATTTTCTATGGCGCGCCATTTTATATTTTTGGCTCTTTCCTTTACTAAATTATTATCGGCAAATTGTTGTTTGCCTATTGGCACCGCTGCATTGTATTGGCCTATATTAAAATTGATCTTTTTGCGATGGTCTATGTCAGCGCTTTTGATGGCACTTTTTGCTTTGAAGGTGGATTCGTTTTCAGTCATTTTATATTTTTTCAAAAAGCAGGCATGCTTTTATCTCTTCTTCATTTGGTTTACCCAAACACTAAAATTTATAATACTACAGTTTCCCAAAATTCCCCGTGGCGATATTATTCTGGTGCCCTTGTATTCCTTCATCGGAAAATGTTTTGTATTTCCTGTAATTAAATAATCCGCATTGCAAGTTTCAGCCAGTTCAAGAAACCTGTTATCTGCTTCGTCTTCAATAATATTAAGTCTTACGTTTGTGGAATATTTTGTCCCAAATTCTTTTATGTTTAAAAGCAAAATCTTTGCTCTCATATCAAAATCAGGGTATTTAAAAAATTTAACCCTACTTAAAACTTGGGTGTATTCACTTAATAAATTGTCAGAATTACAAAGTTCAATTTCTTTATTGGCAAATAGGTAATCAATGACTAAAAAAGGGTACCTGTGCTGAATTAATGAAGAAACTAAAACATTAGTGTCAACTATTACTTTTGGCATCTTTTCTTACAGCTTTAATTTCTTCATCTATTTCTTCCATAGTAACTTTAGAAAGCCCGTATTTTTCGCCTAATTGCACAGATTTTCTCAAATTTTCTCTAGCAATTTCTCTCGAAACAATATCAAGAAGTTCTGAAAAAGATAACTTATCTTCTTTCAACCCAAACCTATTGTATTCAACTTCTGAAATGGATATATTGAGTGTACGCATTTTTTTTATTTTTTCTATCCAAATTTAATCATTCTATTTCAACACTCCCAACTCTTTCCCCACTTTAGTAAAGGCTTCTATTGCTTTATCCAAATGTTTTTGTTCGTGTGCGGCGCTCAATTGTACCCTGATCCTTGCCTGGCCTTTGGCCACTACCGGGAAGAAAAATCCGATCACATAAATTCCTTCGTCCAATAATTTTGCCGCAAAGTTTTGCGCCACTACTGCGTCGTAAAGCATGATTGGAACGATAGGGTGATCGCCGGGTTTAATATCAAAACCGGCTGCCGTCATTTTTTCACGAAAATATTTTGTGTTGTATTCCAGTTTGTCCCGCAGGTCAGTGGTTTCGCTAAGCATATCCAAAACTGCAATGGAAGCGCCTACGATACTGGGTGCCACGGTATTGCTGAATAAATAAGGCCGGCTGCGCTGACGAAGCATTTCTATGATTTCTTTTTTGCCCGAAGTGAAACCTCCGCTTGCGCCGCCAAGAGCTTTCCCTAAGGTACCGGTAATGATATCTATTCTTCCTATCACGCCACGATATTCGTGAGTTCCCCTTCCGGTTTTCCCGATGAATCCGGTGGAATGGCATTCGTCAATCATCACTATGGCATCGTATTGATCGGCCAGGTCGCAAATTTTGTCCAACTGCGCAATCGTGCCATCCATGCTGAAAGAGCCATCACTCACAATGATCCTGCTGCGTAAATGCTGAGATTCTTTCAATTTATTTTCCAGGTCTTCCATGTTGTTATGCTCATAGCGAAAGCGCTGCGCTTTGCATAAACGCACGCCGTCTATAATACTTGCATGGTTCAACGCATCAGAAATGATCGCATCTTCTCCACCGAACAATGGTTCAAAAACGCCGCCATTGGCATCAAAACAAGCTGCGTATAAAATAGTGTCTTCTGTGCCGAGAAAGTTGGCTATTTTCTTTTCTAATTCTTTATGAATATCCTGCGTACCGCAAATAAAACGCACGCTGCTAAGGCCATAGCCGCGTTCATCTATTTCGCGTTTTGCTGCTTCTATTACTTTTGGGTGAGCTGATAATCCGAGATAATTATTGGCACAAAAGTTCAATACTTTTTTGCCGCCTACTTCTATTTCAGCGCCCTGTTCGCTGGTGATAATTCTTTCATTTTTAAAAAGCCCTGCGGCTTTTATTTCTTCTAATTCTTTTCCTATTCGTTTTGCAAAGTTTACGTTCATACTATTTAATTTTACAGGCAAACCTACATGAAAACAATAAATTTTTGTTTGTATAAAAAGGTTTTGTGCGGATTGTAACTTTTTGAACTCCTTGTGCGTATCATATAAAAACCAGGCGGATGTAATAAAAAAATTACCCTTACTTGTATGACAGAGACAGAATATAATGAATGTGTGAATCTTTATGCAGATAATGTATATCGGTTTATTGTGAAGAATTTAAGACATGAAGAGGATGCCAAAGATGTGGTGCAATCGGCGTTTGAAAAATTATGGATCAACCGGGATAGGGTGGAAAATGAGCGCAGTAAATCTTATTTGTTTACGGTGGCTTACCACCAGATGATTGATTTGATAAGAAAAAATAAAAGAGTAACACTTAAAGATGATTTTTCTTCATCACCAATGACTACGAGAGAGCACCAACATAATGTAAAAAAAATATTGAATGAGGCACTCTACAAATTAAGCGAAACACAGCGCAGTCTTGTGTTGCTGAAAGATTATGAAGGATACGCGTATGATGAGATTGCGGCAATCACCTCATTAAGTATCAGCCAGGTGAAAGTGTATCTGCATCGTGCGAGAATACAATTGAAAAGCTATTTAGTGAAACCTGAAAATGTGATTTAGAAATGAATATCAACCTACATAATTACGAAGAATTTTTTTTGCTTTATGCCGATAATGAATTACCGGAAAGGGAGAAATATGAAGTGGAGGTTTTTGTGAAACAACATACAGAACTTGAGGAAGAGTTCAACATGATAAAGCTTACTATCAGTTCTCCTGATGAAAAAGTGAGGCTTGCGGATAAATCTTTTTTAATGAAAAGCAAACCCTTGTCTTTTATTAATGACAAAAATTATGAAGAAGTTTTTGTTTTATATCATGATGATGAACTTTCGGAGGAACAAAAAAATGAAACAGAAAGATTCCTGAGCGCACACCCTGAATTAAAAGTTGAATTTGAACTTATTGGAAAATCGAAATTAATACCTGAGCCATTTGTTGTTTTTCCTGAAAAAAAGATGCTGTATCGAAAAGAAAAACCAGGAAGAGTAATTCCTTTTATTTTCTGGAAATCCATAGCTGCAGCAGTTTTCATTGGCATCGGATTATGGTTGGCTGTATCGTATTTTAGTGCAGGGGAAAATGGGCGTTCTGTATTGGTTCAGGAAAATAAAATTAAATCACAAGAGCCAAATAGACCGGACGCAGTTGCTGGAAAGATAGAAGGTAAAGAGAATAGGGCCATTTCTTCAGTAAAAGAAAAAATTGTTGAAAAGCAAAGTGATGATAATAATACAGAAGAACAAAACGAACATAAAATAATTCAGGAGAAAAAAAGGAACCCAGGCATCATCGTAAAATCGGATGGGGAAAACAAAAAATTACCCGAAAAGAAAGTATTGGAAACCAGACCGGATCACATCTCTGAAATAATTGCTGCCAATGGTTTGGTTAATAAAGCGCCGGATTTGGAGAATATAAATTCTGCTTTAACTAAAAATGAAATGGTTCCACATGTGGACAGAATCGAGGTAGTAACACAGCCTGATCAATATGCCCAAACTGCTTCCTTGCACAACAATGTGGACGTAGCCGATATAAATGCGAATAATGACAATTATATCTTTTATAATGTGCCTGCTGATGAATTTAAAAAATCAAAAGTGGGCGGTTTTTTAAAAAAAGTAAAACGGATAGTGGAACGAAGCAATCCAATAACACGGCTGCTTTCCGGTGAAGAAAAACAGGTAGCTTCAAAATAAAGTAAGATTATTACGGAGCTGTAGGGAAATAGTTTTCAAAGACTTCTTGTAATGTAGGTTTGCATTGTTTGTTAGAAATTTCCGGAGTTTCCTGAATGACGGTATCATCATATACATCTATAAATAAAGAAATGAAAAAGACAATTTTAATTTTAAGTGTAATTTTTACAAGCGCTACCTCCTTTGCCCAAACGGATTCTGTAAAGGTTGAAAGAAACAACGACACCATTCGTATTGGAGGAATGATTATTTTAAAGAAAGGAGAAAACAATGAAAAAAAGCGTGTAACCGTAACCGTTGGTAACAGGCGTAAGCAAGTAAAAAATTCTAACATCAGCACCTCTTCATTTATCGTGGATCTGGGTTTTGCTAATTGGACAGACAAAACCAATTATGCCAAAGCCATTGATGACGGGTATCTTATAGCAAAAGACGGTACACCGGATTTAGCAGCAAAGGATTTGAAATTAAGAACAGGCAAATCGGTAAATGTAAACATCTGGTTTTTTATGCAAAGGCTCAACCTGGTAAAACACTATGTAAACCTGAAGTATGGTTTGGGAATTGAATTGAACAATTATCGTTTTAAAAGCGATGTAAGCTTTAATGAAGGCGGACTCAATCCTTATGATCATTCGCAAACCATTTCGCATGCATTTGTATTCAGGGATTCCATTGGTTTTTCCAAGAACAAGCTGGCAGCGGATTATGTAACGATTCCTTTAATGCTGAATTTCAGGACCAATCCAAATTATTCAGATAAAGGAATCAACCTGAGCGCCGGTATTAGTATGGGTTATTTGTATAGTAGCCGCAATAAACAAATCTCTGATGAACGTGGTAAAAAGAAAAACCGTGGCGATTATGATCTGGAAAAGTGGAAGTTTTCTTATATAGGCGAACTTGGCCTTGGCCCTGCACATTTGTATGGATCGTACAGCCCCAAATCTATTTTTTCAAATGATTTAAATTTTACTCCTTATACTATTGGACTCCGGTTGAGTAACTGGTAAAAACCCGGGTGTTTTAATTTTGAGATTAAAAAGCAAAGCCGCCTTTTTTAAAAAGGCGGCTTTGTTGACTTTATTTCATGAAATAATTTATCCCAGTTTGTTGGCATAGACAAATACATCTATCAGGTCCTTTTCTTTATTTAGATTGAGTTTGTTCTGGTTTATATAATCCTCAATACCCTTTCGTGGAAAAAGTTTACTAATATTTTTTTTATTGGCTTCTACAAAATGCCCTTTCATAGAACTAATATAATAAGTTGTTTCCTTCGAGAAGACCAGCTCTTCACTAATGTCAAGATCCAGTTTGGTGATTCCTAGAATTGCAGTGTGGCTTTCTACTTTATTAGCAGGAGAACTGGTGCCGTACGCGCCTACTTTCTCTCTGTCCACGAGTTTATAGCTACGTCTTACAGCCAGCCGCGCAGTGGCCGAACTGGCAATCCATTCATAATATTTGTTTTGATAAAAAAAAGTGTCCAGGACGCTGCTTATATAATTAATGTCGTTCTCGTTAGCTATAACAAGAGTATCATCTTTTTCATCAATATACTAAATGCTAGCCTTAATTAAAAGTATTAACAAGTTTGAAGTTGATGAACGAGAAACGGGGAAGAGGAATATTAAGCATGTTTTTGTGAGAGTGAAGGGTGCTTAAATTCAAAAGACTTTCAAACATAAAGAGCTAATAATTTTACTCTTATATTCTTATAATAAGCCAAAAAAAGCGGCATTCTTTTAATAAAAAAACCTGACCATCTCGGTCAGGTTTTTTTATACTATTCAACTATAATTTACTTACAATTCTTTTATTCTAATATTTCGGTACCAAACTGCATCATTATGATCTTGAAGAGCTATTTTACCTTTATGAAAGGTACCAAAACCTTCCCAAGAAGCAAATTTACTTCCAGCAATTAGGCTCTTCCAGTTGTCATCAAACA
>JBDSOE010000244.1:0-8972 GCA_039915005.1 Ginsengibacter sp. | reverse complement strand
AAAAGAAGTAACACCACCTGCCACCGCGGCTTTACTTTCTGTGTAAATAGTGGCTTTGTGAGTGAGGCCCGGCTCGCGAAAATGAACCTGGTCGTCAATAACACCGGGGAATAAATGCTTGCCCTTGCCCGTGATCTCTGTTACTTTTTCTTTTACGTCTATATTGTTATCTATTCTTTGTATCCGGCCATTTTTGATGTAAATATCTTTCTCTTCAATTTTATTTTCATTGACGATAGATATCTGTTTAAAGAGATAATTTTGCATAACTTGAAATTAAATAATTAATAAACCACCCGATGCAAATTATAAAAACCGTTACTACCCTGCTGGTAATTTTTTACCCGGCATTCATTTTTGCACAAACCACTTACCTCCCTGAAGGTTCAAAAGAAAATAATTTTATTGAACGTATGGAAATTAAGCAAGGCAAAAATACTGATCTTAATTTTTCTACCATAAAACCTTACAGCCGCCGCGCCATTACTGCGGAAGCTGAGTATTCAGACAGTATCAATCACCTCAATGGCTTTGATCTGACTCCGGTAGATGAATATAATTTACATTCTCTTTTAATGAATAATTCCGAATGGGTAACGGGTTCCAAAGAAAGTTTTTTAAGTAAGAAGCCGGTCTTAAAAAGTTTTTATGTAACGCAACCCAATCTTCTTGAAGTAAATACAAAAGATTTTTTTCTTGCAGTAAATCCTGTTTTGTCTCTGCAAGTTGGCAAAGAATCAGGGAATGACCAATCTCTATATTACAATAAACGGGGTGTTACTCTGCGCGGCCGCATCGCCAATAAAATCGGATTTTCCACTACCATTACTGATAACCAGGAAAGAGGCCCGTTGTTTTTTCAGGATTGGGTTACAAAGAACAGAGCCGTTCACGGCGTTGGTTTTTATAAAAGATTTAAAAACAATGGGTATGATTATTTTGACGGAAGAGGCTACTTTACTTTTAATGTTACCAAATATATTGACGTACAATTTGGCTACGATAAAAATTTTATAGGAAACGGTTACAGGAGCCTTTTCTTAGATGATTTTGGAGACAGTTATTTATTCCTGAAACTCAATACAAGAATCTGGAAATTTAATTACGAGAATATTTTTATGGAACTGATGCCTCAGTTTGTCAAAACAGGAGATAATTTATTGGACAGAAAATATTCAGCGATGCATCACCTGAGTATGAACGTTACCAAATGGTTGAATGTTGGCTTATTTGAGGCCGTTGTTTTTGGAAGAAAAAATAGGTTTGATTTTGAATACCTGAATCCTGTTATTTTCTTAAGACACGTGGAGGGAACTGTGGGAAGTCCGGATAATGCATTAGCCGGATTTGATTTTAAAGCCAACGCTGCTCATCATTTTCAGTTTTATGGTCAATTGCTTCTGGATGAATTTTTGTTGAGCGAAATTTCAAAAAACAACGGCTACTGGGCTAATAAATATGGTTATCAATTAGGCGTCAAATATATAGATGCGTTTAAAATAAAAAATCTTGACTTGCAGTTGGAATCCAACAGGGTAAGGCCTTTTACGTATTCGCATAATGATTCCATTGCTAACTATACGCATTATAACCAGCCACTGGCTCACCCATTAGGATCTAATTTCCAGGAGTTTATCGGGCTTCTGAAATACCAGCCTGCACCGAAATGGTATTTTGATGCGCGGGCTATTTATTATTACAAAGGACTTGATTCTTTAGATGAAAATTTTGGTAGCAACCCTTTTGAATTATATACTACCCGCACTAAGAACTTTGGATATTTTATAGGAAGCGGAAATAAAGTAAAAGTATTCAACGCGTCTATGACACTGGCTTATGAGCTAAAACAAAATCTTTTTATAGAAGGAAATCTTCTTTTCAGAAAATATACCGGCATGGACAACGCCAGCCTTTTTAATATTGGTATTAGATGGAATGCAGCAAGAAGGGCTTATAACTATTAAAATTACGAATCTAAAACCGGGCTATTCTACGGTTAAAGAAAAAGTGATCATCTTGGAATTGATCTTATCAATTACATTGGAATAGCGGAGATCCGCATCGCGGCTATGAAGATTTACCAGCCCGCTGCTGAGCTTGATCTCAGGCGACAATACAAAAAAAGGAAAATAGACATGGAACCCCAAACCCAGCTCTACACTGAGATCGGAGCGTTTCAGTTTGATAAGGTCTTCTGCTTTGGTGGCGCCTGCATTGCTGGCAAGATCGTAATCAAATTTGCCGCCAGCGATGGTATAGACTTTCAAATTTCCGATGCGGTCGCTGCTGAATTTTATGTGTACCGGAAAACTGAGTGTGATGGACTGAATCTTTTTTGTAACCAATGTATCCGGCGAATAATTTTCTTTGTAAAGAAATGCCTTTTCAGAAAAAGTAAGATCAAGCGGGTGCAGGCGCAAATCGAAGTGGCGGCTCATGCGCACGTTTACAAGCCATGCCAGGTTAATTCCCGAATTGTTGATACTTTCCACATCCATTATGGAATCGTATTGTAAAAAACGGGGATGATGAGTAAACGAAAAATGCGATTTATTATACCCAAGGTTGATACCGAAATGATAAGGCTTGTCGTCGTGAGTTTCCTGGTTGAGGTTATCACGCAACTGTGCCATGGACGCGGTAGTACAAAACAATGATAGTATGATAAAAACTATTTTTCGGCGCAATAAATGGTGCATATTCCTAAAGTCAATGTTTTGTAGAAAGCGTTTCTATAGTTTAATTGGTTTAAAATGTGAATGAAATTTTCTTTTTCGGGAAACTGAAGAACCGAGTCGTTTAAGTATTGATAGGCGTCATTATTTTTTGCAATGATCTTTCCAATTTTAGGTGTTATAAATCTCATGTAAAAATGATACAATTGTTTTATCACAGGCATAGAAGGTTGGGTACATTCCAGTACCACCAGTTTCCCCCCAGGCCTCAACACTCTTTTTATTTCCGATAAGCCATTTTCAAGGTGCTCAAAATTTCTGACTCCGAAAGCCACTGTAACTGCATCAAACGAATTATCCTCAAACAAAATTGCCTCACTATCGCCATTTAACAACTCTATCTGGTTTTGCAATCCGGCTTTCAATATTTTTTTCCGGCCTATTTCAAGCATTCCATCACTGATATCTATACCAGTAATTTTTTCCGGTTTCAGTATTTCATAACCGGTTATGGCAAAGTCTCCTGTTCCCGTGGCTACGTCAAGTATTTTTTTGGGTTGTAATGACAGCAGTTGTTTAATGGCTTTTTTGCGCCAGCCCACATCAATACCGGCGCTTAAAAAACGATTCAGGAAATCGTAGCGGAAAGCAATGTTATCAAACATCTTTTCAACCTGTTTCTTTTTGCTTTCTGTAGAATTTTTAAAAGGTACTACGGTATCGTGAGGATAACTGTTCATTGCATCAAAGATAGTTTTTTGACTTTATAACCTGATCGCTTAATGATTCTTTCACTTTTATTTTTGAAATCTGCAGCCTGGTAAAAGCCATAACCTGACATCTGTATTCCTTTTTACCGCCCAAACATTTTGTTGAGTTCTTCTTTTTTAAATTCAAGAAAAACGGGCTTTCCGTTCGGCGTAGTATTATTTATTTCACAATAAAACAAATCATCTACCAACACCTTAATTTCCTTTGAAGATAAATAAGTACCAGCTTTCACCGATTGCTGCCATGCCAGGGAACGAAGTAATTTTTCTCTTTTACTAAAAGAAACTTCTGTCATAAAGTGTTTGTATTGTTCCAGCATTTTTTCCAAAGCCACCTTCTCATTTCCATCCGGAACATCTGCCGGCGAGCCCTGTATTACAAAGGTGTTATTGCCAAAAGGCTCTACTTGGTAACCCAATAAATTGAGGTCTGGTAAAAGTTCTGTCAATAAAACCGCATCAGCAGGTGTGAGTTCGAAAGTAACCGGAAACAAGCTTCTCTGAGTGGCAATGGGCTTGCCTTTCGTGGCATTGATAAAGCGTTCGTACAATATGCGTTCGTGCGCATTTTGCTGATGAATTACCATAAATCCATTTTCATTTTCCGCAAGAATAAAACTTTTATGCATTTGCACCCACTCTTCTGAAGTAGGTTTTTTATCCGGAACCGATGGATGTATATTTTTTAAAGGGCCGGAGAAATAATCACTTTGTTTTAACTCCGTATCCCCCGACGTTTCAAATTCGTTTTTATTTGAAAAATTTTGTTTCAATAAACTATTATCCCAGGTTTGTAAATCACTTTTGCTGTTTATAAAATGCGCCTGATTCTTTTGGGTAAATGTTTTATATAAGGAAGATCCCGTGGCGGTAAATTGCTTTTCAGCAGTAAACGGTTGGCTTACGGCATCGCTTTGCTGGATAGAAGCATCCAGCTCAAAATCTAAAGTAGGTGTTACGCTATACTGTGCCAGCGCGTGTTTTACGGCAGATTGCACAAAGGCATAAATAATCTTTTCATCTTCAAATTTAATTTCCTGCTTGGTGGGATGCACATTAATATCGAGGCTGGATGGGTCAATATCAATAAAAAGTGTGTACATCGGAAAACTGTCTTTTGCAATCATATCCGAAAATGCGTTCACCACCGCATGGTTGAGATAAGCGCTTTTTATAAAACGGTTGTTTACAAAAAAATACTGATCGCCTCTTGTTTTTTTTGCTGTCTCCGGCTTACCCACAAAACCATAGATGGTCATGTAATCCGTTTCTTCCTTTACACTTACCAGTTTGGCGGAATAATTATTTCCAAGAACCTGGATGACCCTTTGTTTTAAGGATCCTTTTTCCAAATGAAATACTTCCTGTCCATTGGAAGAAAGCGAAAAAAATATCTCCGGAAATGACATGGCCACCCGGATAAATTCGTCAATAATATGGCGCAGTTCCGATGCGTTACTTTTTAAAAAATTGCGACGGGCAGGCACGTTGAAAAATAAATTCTTCATGCAGATATTAGTGCCCTCATTGGTAGCCACCGGCTGTTGAGAAGTTACGATGCTGTTTTCTATTTCGATAAAGGTTCCGATAGATTCACCCGTCTTCCTGGTTTTTAATTCTACCTGGGCCACGCCGGCAATACTCGCCAGCGCTTCGCCTCTAAAGCCCATGGTCTTTATATGAAAGAGGTCGTCAATGTTTTTTATTTTAGAAGTGGCGTGGCGCTCAAAGCTCATCCTGGCATCCGTTTCACTCATCCCTTTTCCATTGTCAATTACCTGCACCAGCGCTTTACCTGCATCATTTACGAAAAGTTTAATTTCAGAAGCGCCCGCATCTACTGCGTTTTCGAGCAATTCTTTTACGGCGCTTGCAGGCCGTTGGATTACTTCGCCTGCGGCAATCTGGTTAGCAATATTTTCGGGTAAAAGGTTGATAATGTCCGCCACTATTCATTGTTTTTTTAAGGGGTAAAATTAACGATTATTGGCCGCGCTTTGTTATTAAAAACGAAAGCTATTTTAAACAGATGGGAAATCTTCAGGGTGAGAGGATAACAAAAAGAGGCTGTCCTTTTGATACAGCCTCTTCTGTTATGAAAAAGAAATATTAGCTTCTCTTTTTACTGTTTTGCTTTCTTTTGCCGAAGATGTTTCCTTCTTTTAATCCATTTCCTTCGGGGCTACCCAGCCGGGTCATGGCACAACGGAAACCAACGGTGCTGCTGGCTTCATCCTGCGACATAAAGCGACGTGATCCCGGAGATAACCAATAAGGCATATCGTTCCAACTGCCACCTTTTACCACGCGCGATTTATCGCTTATCAAAGAAGTAATCCCGTAACCATAAGTAACATTGGAAATAGAGTCTCCATCAAGATAGTTAATCACATCTCCCTTTTGATAGTTGCGCCGGGTAACTGCTTCGGCATCTGTAACTACTTCTTTTTTCAAACGGCCTAAAGTATCTCTTTCAAATTCACCCTGATCATTTTTATAATATTTGCTGAATTTATTACCGCGGTACGGGTTTACATCATCCACGTCTATCGAATTCATTGGGCGGTAAACGTCTCCCACCCATTCGCTTACGTTGCCGCTCATATTGTACAATCCGAACCCGTTAGGATAGAAGGATTTAATGGGGCCGGGTATTGCTGCACGGTCATTAAGTCCTCCTGCTACTCCCATTACGTCGCCATTACCTCTTTTGAAGTTGGCAAGAAATTGTCCCTGCCAGCTACCGCGGCGGTTATCACGAAGCCCGTTTACATTTTTGCTCCAGGAATAGACCTGCTGGTTAGAAAATAATTCTTCGCCATGATTTTTTTCTTTGGTACGCACCTTTGGGTTTTGCGCTATCAGGCCATATGCTGCATATTCCCACTCAGCCTCTGTTGGTAAGCGATAGCCCGGCAATAAAAGACCGTCTTCAAAGGTGATTACCTTTCTTGCTCTGCCACTTATATCTTTTAGACCGCCTTTTTTGGGAGCAGTTTTATTATTAATCATTTCCGGATCCATGAGATAGGTATCGGTATTAAATGTTTGATCGCCCTGGCCACCTTTCATAGCTGCTAATGGTGCTTTGCTGTTTAAGTAGCCTTTGTCAATTAGTATTTTTTCATTCACCCTGTCGGTTCTCCACACACAAAAATCATGAGCTTGTTCCCAGGTAACTCCTACTACGGGATAATAATTATAAGCCGGGTATCTAAAATAATATTCTACGTAAGGTTCATTATAAGCCAGTTCACTTCTCCAAACTAAAGTATCAGGAAGCGCCATCCTCATAATAGTGGTATCATTATCAAATGTATTAGAGAGCCAATAAAGATATTCCCGGTAGTGAACGTTGGCTACTTCAGTTTCGTCAATATAAAACGAATTGACACTTACCCTACGCGGCACATTATTCCAATCGCCCATTACATCATCTTCTTTGGCGCCCATTACGAAAGTACCACCTTGTACAAACACAAGGCCTGGCCCAGCTTTCTGCTCTTTGGCTTTCAATACATGAAAATTACCATAATTTTTATCGTCATAATTCCATCCCGTAACGGAAGATTTATCTTTCTTCTTATTGAACAAACTACAGGAAGAGAAAGCCATTGAAGCCACAAGAATAATTAAAGTTATTTTTCCGGCTGATATTGTGTTTGACATGTACATTCGTTTTTGCAAATTAAATAACGAAAGGTTTTCGTTCTTATTGTGATAGGGTTACTTTATGATGCGAATATAAATACTTTATTTGATTTTGTTTTATCATTAAAACCGATATTTAGTAGGGTAATATCACTTTTGCAATCCCTTCACAAATGGGCATCTTTATCTATTTTTCCTTTTCAATGATTGGTTTTATAGAACAGAAGCCGTTAGTAAATAAAAAGAAAAACTCTTTTTGGCTGAATTTTAGATGAACAATAAATAAAGAAGAAAAACGTTCATTGCAGGTTGAAACCGTATTAAAAAATGACAAGAAAAATAAGATGAGGCATTATCTTTTATTTCTTCTAAAGTAATTTTTCTTTTAAGTAAGTCAGCATTATTGTCATGTGTTTAAAAACATTTAATTGCTCATTTCAATAAAAACTATATTTTTACAACCCCAAAAAACTATTCATCTATAGCGTTTAGCTCTACCTAATCAGAACAATTATTATACATGAAAAAAGTTATTTTAAAACTGACGGCGTTTACCGTGCTTATAGGATGTGCATTCTCCGTGGCGGCCCAAACAAACCGTATTAATGTAGTAACTACCGCAGTTCCTTTTTTAAGAATTTCACCCGATGCGCGCTCCGGTGGTATGGGCGATGTAGGCATTGCTACTCTTCCGGATGCCAACTCCATATTTTGGAATCTTTCTAAGATACCTTTTGCAAAAAGTAATTCTGCCATTGCTGTTACTTATACACCGTGGCTTAAAGCACTTGATCTTAATGATGTTTTTCTGGTTTCCGCTGCCGGGTATTATCAGTTAGATGACCAACAGGCTATTTCCGGTTCGTTACGTTATTTTAGTTTGGGAAATATTCAGTTTACCAATAATTATGGTGATCCTTTGGGTTCCGCACGGCCAAGAGAATTCGCGCTTGATGCCGGGTATTCACGCAAGCTTTCAGAAAGGATGGGAGTGGGTATTTCCTTAAGATATATAAATTCCGATCTAGCCAGTGGCCAGTCTGCCACAAACGGTTCTACTTATAAAGCAGGAAGCGCTATTTCGGGTGACCTTTCCCTGTTTAATGATGGCTCTTCAGGGGGGAGTGTTTCGGGTTTTAATTGGGGTGTTACCTTATCGAACCTTGGATCAAAAATCGGTTATACCAATGATGCTACCGAAAAAGATTTTATTCCTGCCAACCTGGGTTTGGGAATTGCCTATGTAAATGTTTTTGATGAAACGAGTAAGATAACTTTTGGGCTGGATGTAAATAAACTACTGGTACCAACGCCTCCCGCTTTATATGATTCAGCAGCTCTGGCAGATTATCACAGCAAAGGTGTGGTCAGCAGTTGGTTCAGTTCTTTTGGGGATGCGCCCGGCGGCTTTAAAGAGGAAATTAAAGAGTTCCAGGTCTCTGTGGGTGCGGAATACAGTTATAATGACCAGTTCTTATTCCGGGCCGGATATTTTTATGAAGCGCCCACCAAAGGCGATCGTAAATATTTTACTATTGGTGCAGGTCTCAATTATAATATGTTCGGGTTAAATTTATCTTACCTCATTCCTTCAGGAAGCGGCATCAATCGTAATCCTTTGTCAAACACTTTGCGTTTTGGTATTGTGTTTAATCTGGATCCCTCCACAGCAGTGAGCAATGTAAATCAATAAAATGTAAGCATTTGTCTATATTTGAACGTCCCAATATTGGGACGTTTTTTTATTTTGAAAAGTTTGGATTATCATTGATTTTATTGATTATAAGATTTCGGAGATAGCCCAGAATGAAACTTTAAAAACAATACAACAGTATAACTATTCAACAATAATTCAATCATGCAACCATTCAGAATT
>JBDSOE010000210.1:0-5198 GCA_039915005.1 Ginsengibacter sp. | reverse complement strand
GATAAAAGCTGAAAAGAATTAAATTTAAACTTTCTCTTTTTATAATAAATGAATAAAGAGTTTATGACAAAAGGATGAACGAATCTTTAGCCGTAATCTTTTTAATTTTATCTTCAACACAAATGAAATCACAGAAATATGAATGGCCTGATGTTCAGGCGCCGGTAGCGGAAATAAAATCTTATATACGCGATATCCACGGTGATAAAGTAGAAGACAATTATTACTGGATGATTGACTTTTTTAAAAAAGGTCAGGATAGCGCCAAAGTAGTTTCCTATCTCAAAGGTGAAAATAAGTATGTAGATAAAATGATGTCCGGTACCAAAGAAATGCAGGAAAACCTGTTTACTGAAATGAAAAACAGGATCAAGGAAAAAGATGAGAGCGTCCCTGTTTTTAAAAATGGATATTACTATTATACCCGGTCGGAAGAAGGCAAACAATATTATAAATACTGCCGTAAAAAAGGAAGCCTTTCGGCAAAAGAAGAAGTGTTGCTTGATGTGGATAAAATGGCAGAAGGCCATGCATACTATGCTGCCAGCGGATTTCAGATAAGCCCGGACAATTCTTTGCTTGCTTTTGCTATAGATACGGTTTCACGGAGGCAATACACCATCCACATAAAAAATTTAAACACAGGGAAGTTATTGAAAGATAAAATCCCTTCAACGAATGGAAACCTGGTGTGGGCCAACGATAACAAGACGATATTTTACACCGCTAATAATCCGGAAACTCTTTTATCTGAAAAAATAAAAAGACATCTTTTGAATACGGATGAAAAGAAAGATATCGTTGTTTATGATGAAAAGGACAATTCAAATTACATTGGTGTGGACAAGTCTAAAAATGATAAATACATTTTTATCATCAGCTCTGGTACGCTTTCTTCTGAATATTTTTTTATAGATGCCGCAAAACCTAAAGCAGCATTTATTCCTTTCCAGGCAAGAATGAAGGACGTGCTTTACCAGGTGATTCCCCTGGAGAATAAGTTTTTAATAAGAACCAACTGGAACGCAAAAAATTTCCGGTTAATGGAATGTCCTCTCACTAAAACCGGTAGTGAAAATTGGAAAGAAGTGATTGCAAACAGAACGGATGTTTTATTATCCGGTGTGGAAGAGTTCAGTGATTTTTTGGTAATCAGTGAAAGGAAAAATGGCCTCGTTCAATTGATGGTTAAGAACTTAAAAAATAAGCAGGAACATTATCTTGATTTTGGAGAGCCTGCTTTTGCGGCGGGTGTGGGCGCAAATCCTGAATACCATTCCACTTCATTGAGATATAATTATAGTTCATTAACCACGCCGGCATCTGTTTATGATTATAACATGCTGAAAAAGACAAAGAAATTAATGAAGCAACAGGAGGTGGTGGGTGGCTACCATGCTGCGGATTACCTTACTGAAAGATTGTACGCAAAAGCAAAGGATGGAACCAAAATTCCGGTATCTATTGTTTATAAAAAAGGGTTTGTAAAAAATGGACGATCCCCTTTGTTGCTGTATGCGTACGGTTCTTATGGATATAGCATTGATGCGTCCTTTAATACCAGCCGTTTAAGTTTGCTCAATCGTGGTTTTGCTTATGCAATAGCGCACATTCGCGGAGGACAGGAAATGGGAAGGCAATGGTATGAAGATGGGAAAATGATGAAGAAGAAAAACACCTTTACTGATTTTATTGATGTTGGAAAATTCCTGGTAAAAGAAAGATATACTAGCAAAAAACATTTGTATGCACAGGGGGGAAGTGCCGGAGGATTATTGATGGGTGCTGTGGTAAATATGGCTCCTGATTTATGGAATGGAGTGATTGCCCAGGTCCCTTTTGTGGATGTGATAAACACTATGCTTGATGAAAGCATTCCTCTTACTACCAATGAATTTGATGAGTGGGGAAACCCTAAAAATAAGGAAGCTTATTTATACATGAAGAGCTATTCTCCTTATGAAAATGTAGAAAGAAAAATCTATCCCAATATGCTTGTAACAACCGGGCTACACGATAGCCAGGTCCAATATTTTGAACCTGCAAAATGGGTGGCAAAACTAAGAGCGATGAAGACGGATAGAAATATTTTGCTATTGCATACCAATATGAAATTTGGGCATGGTGGCGCTTCCGGGAGGTTCGATTATTTAAAAGATGTGGCGCTCAATTATGCTTTTCTTTTTGCTCTGGAAGGGATTTCTAAATAGAAAGAAGAGAATGGATATTGTTTATTTCTGATTTTTGTACTAAATGATTAACGTAAAAATTCGTTGAATCATCTTATCGGAATAACAGCGTGAGGTCTCTTTGTATCGAAAAAAAATGCTAAGGTGTTTTGCCACACTTTTTTATCATTCATTTTTTTTAAGGTTGGTTTGATTAATCCTGTAATAATAGCTTTGTAATATCCTTTTTAATTAACCATTTATCTTTGTGCTATGGCAACTAAATCAAAACCGGTATTTAATAAGCGGATCTTCTGGGATGTTGATTTCGAAAAGATCAACTACGATGCTAAAGCCAATTTCGTGATTGAGCGCGTGTTTGAACGCGGCGATGTGGAAGACATCCGCAATTGCCGCCGTTATTATGGCGATGAAAAAGTAACAGAAGCTTTACTGAATGCTAAATTTTTACCAGAAGTTACTATGTATTTGGCAAGCGCCGTAATTAATAGACCCATAACTGAATTTAGATGCTACACACTGAGACAGTTGAACCCCTCGCTTTTTCCGTATTAAGCCGGTTAATGGAAATGCCTGAGTTAAAGGATTTTTCATTGGTTGGCGGCACGGCATTATCTCTTTTATATGGCCACCGCAAATCTGTGGATCTGGATTTGTTTTCTGACAAACCATTTGAGAATGCAGAGATTATAAATGCCCTTAAAGAAAAATTTAAAACTTCATTTGTAACCAGGACAACCAATCCACACTTCGGCATCTTTTGTTTTATAGATGAAGTAAAAATTGATATTATTCGTCATCCGCACCCATTGATAAGGCCTCTGCAAAATATTGATAATATGCGGCTATTTTCTACCGAAGATATTATTGCCATGAAGGTGCAGGCGATATTGGGTCGCGGCAGAAAGAAAGATTTTTGGGATGTGGCCGAGCTTTTAAATCACTTTTCAATTGCCGATTTTATCCAGTTTCATAAAGAGAAATATGCTACGCAAAACTTATTGATCAGCGTGCCACAAGCCATTACTTATTTTGCAGATGCCGGAGAAAGCGAAGATCCCATAAGCCTCAAAAACCAGACCTGGAAAGGGGTGCAGAAATTTATCAATGAGAAGGTTAGTAAGTATTTGTTGTGAAAACAGAATATTGAAAATTGCGCAAATTATACTATTTGGGAAAATAAGTAATCTATCTCAAACCTGCCAGGTTTGCGGGAGAAATAGAAGTTCAAAAGCCTTCCTGATTTTTGAACATAAATTTGAGGTCTTACCTTAACTCGTGTCTTACGAGTTGTGCACCTTTCAGCATACAGAAATAGAGAAGAATAGAACTCGTGAGATACGAGTCTGGGGAAAATGGAAAATATTTTTTTACTGCGACATACTTTGGCGTAATGACCTTTTACTTTTGATCCTGAACTTAAAAATAAAACGATCATGGAGCCAAAAGGAATCGGATTAAATAATTTTCAATCTGCGCATTCTAATTTAGAGAAAACTACTTCGTGGATTGCATTAAAAACATTGAATCTAAGTGAGTTGCAATTAAAAAATATATCATTGGGAAAAGATCGCCCGGGAATATCTCTATCCGAAATTTTTGGAAACAGATATGATTCCGATATTAATGCTGAAAAGTTTTACGTCGCTTATTTTAGTGAGATCCCAAATTGTATAAATGTACCAGATATAGACTGCATGAAAGCAAATGAATGGTTTGCCGAAACTTACCGGGGTGAAATAAAAGATGTCTATTTTAAAGAGATGTATTTAAAGAAAAGGAAGCAGCTTTCAAATGTGTTTGAAGAGGTATATTATTTTCTTTACGACGACCTGATTGTTTATATGAAGACAACAGATTGCTCTGTAAAATTTTTTTTCAGGGAAACTAATTATGCAAAAATTATATCTATAGTATCTGCTGTAATGAAATTTCTTGAGCGAAAACCAAATAATCCGAAAATTTCTTTACTTGTTTATAAAGAAAAAGGTTTGGTAACAGAAAAGTTCGATGTTACTAAACCGAAGCTGAATATTAATGACAACTATAATGATGATTTTAAAGATATTCACAAAGTGATCCTGAAAAAGCTTAAGAAAAGAAATGATAAAGGATTGGTGCTGCTACATGGCAAACCCGGCACCGGCAAAACATCTTATATCAGGTACCTGCTTTCGTTAGTCAAAAAGAAAGTGATTTTTCTGCCGCCAAATATGGCAGCGGCAATTACCAATCCGGAACTGATTTCTGTTTTGATTAAGAATTCTAATTCAATATTTGTTATTGAAGATGCCGAAAACATAATAGTGGACAGGGAGAGAAATGGTTATTCCCCGGTTTCTGCTTTGCTGAATATTACTGATGGATTGCTTTCTGACTGTCTAAACATCCAGATAATCTGTTCCTTCAATACAGACATTTCAAAAGTGGATAATGCCTTAATGCGCAAAGGAAGATTGATTGCAAAATATGAATTTAAAGAATTGGAGAAAGTGAAAGCACAAATGTTATCGGATAAATTAGGCTTTAACGCAACTATAAATTCACCAATGACATTGTCAGCAATTTATAACCAGGAGGAAAAAGATTTTGAACAAACAAAAAAGAATAATCAAATAGGATTCAGAGCCGGATTTTTAAATTAATTACTACTTATGCGTCAATTAAAATTTGCAAAGGAAATATCCACAGAAAGAATTAATGAATTTGAAAAGTTGATATCAATCGCAAGAACGAAACAGCCTTCTAATGCAGAGCAGAGAGCGCTTTTAGAGAAAGTACGAAGCGGAGAAAGTGAGCTGATAGAAAAATTGGTTGATAGTTGGGAAGTAAATATTTTATCTATTGCGAAGCAAATCCCAACTGAAATCCCGATTGAAGAATTGATAGCTATTGGGAAAAAAGAATTAAACAATCTTGCGGAACATGAAATCAATTCTGAAATAAGAGAACGATTTTTCAGGTTTGGTGCATGGTGTGTGAGGCAAGGGATGTTGAAATTAATTATCA
>JBDSOE010000186.1:0-28689 GCA_039915005.1 Ginsengibacter sp. | reverse complement strand
GTAGCTTCAAAAGCTTAAGACAGAAAAGGATAAACTTGATGAAAAGATAAGCGCTTTGGAAAAAGAAATTGCGAAGATAGATACCAGTGCTGCATTAGAACAAAAAGCAAAACTGGTTTCCTTAACCACCATTGCCAAAGAAGATTTTAAGCATTACCTGGATTTACAGGGAAAAGTGGATGCGCAAAATATTTCTTACATCACCCCAACCGGCCAGCCCGGGCAAATAAAATCCATCTATGTTAAACAGGGCGACGCAGTAAGAAAAGGCCAGCTTGTTTTAAAATTAGACAATGCAGTTGCTTTGCAAAATGTGAATGCCGTACGTCAGCAAATGAGCAGCGTAAAGGCCCAACTTGATCTTGCCAGGTCCGTGTATAGCCGCCAGAAAAATCTTTGGGACCAACATATAGGAACCGAGGTGCAATTACTTCAGGCCAAAACAAATGTGGAATCACTTGAAGGGCAATTAAAGGCCATACAGGCCAACGTAAATACAGCACAGCAACAAGCCAACCTGAGTAATGTATATAGCGATGTAAACGGAACGGTTGATGAAGTAACGGCACATGTTGGCGAGACTTTTAGTGGCAACCCGGTTCAGGGCGGATATATAAAAATCGTAAACAAATCCAATTTAAAAATTACGGTAACGGTTCCTGAAAATTATGCAGGCAGGATATCCAAAGGAACTCCTGTAATGGTGCAAATTCCTGATATAAACAAATCTTTCAACAGCAACATTTCGTTCATCAGCCAGGCCATTGGAACTACTACGCGTGGTATTACAGCGGAAGCAAAAGTGCCGGCCGGATTCAATTTGCGACCCAACCAGATTGCATTGGTAAAGATCCTCGACTATACCGCGCCTAATTCAATTGCCGTCCTCTTAAATACTTTACAAACGGATGAAAACGGTAAATACGTATTGGTAGCGGCAAAAGAAGGAGATAAGGAAATAGCACGAAAAAGAAAAGTAATTATAGGAGAATTGTATGGTGACCAGATAGAAATAAAGCAAGGTTTGCAGGTGGGTGATCAATTAATAACCGATGGATTCCAGGGGTTATTTGAGGGCCAGGCGATCACTACTAACGCTAACCAATAGACGAAAAGAAAATAGAAACGGCTTTAGTAATAAAGCATAATAAAACATTTATGAGTTCATTAGAAAACTTTGAGGAAAAATATAAAGAATTCAAACCCACAAGCTGGTCTATAAAAAACAGGACTTCCATTTACCTGCTGATTGTCTTTGTATCGGTTATCGGGATTTTTCAATTTGTAACCTTGCCGAAAGAGCAGTTTCCGGACATCGTGATACCTACCATTTTTGTGCAAACGATTCATGTGGGCAACTCGCCAAAAGATATAGAAAACCTGATTACACGTCCAATAGAAAAGGAAATAAAGGGCATTACGGGTGCGAAGATCAATAAAATAACCAGCTCATCATTACAGGATTTTTCCGCCATAACGGTGGAGTTTGAAACCAATGTAAAAACAGAAGTAGCGTTGCAAAAAACAAAGGACGCTGTGGATAAAGCAAGAAAGGATCTTCCTACCAATCTTACGCAGGAGCCCAATGTACAGGAGGTAAGTTTCAGCGAATTTCCCATCATGTTTGTAAACCTCAGCGGAAATTATGATATGATGAGTTTGAAAAAGTTTGCCGATGATGCGCAGGACAAGCTTGAGGAACTTCCGGAAATAACCCGTGTAGATATAGTAGGCGCACCGGAAAGAGAATTCCAGATAAACGTAGATAATTATAAAATGCAAAGCGCCGGAGTTACTTTTGATGACATAGCCGGGGCTGTGCAAAGAGAAAATGTAGATATTTCCGGGGGGCTGCTGGAGGTAGGAAATATGAAACGCACCCTACAGGTGAAGGGGCAGTTTAAAACTGCCTTTGATATTGAAAAGATCATTGTGCGTAACACATCAGGCGACCCTATCTACCTGAAAGATATTGCCGTAATAAAAGATACCGTAAAAACCAGCGAAAGCTATGCCCGGCTTAATGGCAAAAATGTGGTAACGCTGAACATTATAAAAAGAGCCGGTGAAAATTTAATTCAGACTTCAGATGATGTAAAGAAAACAGTAGAAGAATTAAAAGCAACGATACTGCCTTCTAACCTGGATGTAGTAATTACAGGCGATCAAAGCCGCGCCACACGTACTTCTTTTAATGACCTGGTGAATTCAATTGTAATTGGTTTTATACTCGTACTGCTCATCCTTATGTTCTTCATGGGGGTTACCAATGCGTTCTTTGTGGCGCTTTCTGTTCCACTGAGTATGTTTGTTGCCTTTTTGTTTTTGCCTGCGGCAGAATTAATAACGGGCTCGGATGTTACCCTAAATTTCATTGTACTTTTCGCGCTGCTTTTTGGATTGGGAATTATTGTGGATGATGCCATAGTCGTCATAGAAAATACGCACCGGATATTTGTACAGAACAAAGGAAAACTTTCCGCCATAGAGTCGGCAAAGATGGCCGCCGGAGAGATTTTTATTCCTGTATTAGCGGGTACGCTTACCACGCTTGCGCCATTTTTCCCTTTACTTTTTTGGCCGGGAATTATCGGAAAATTTATGATCTACCTGCCCACGATGCTCATATTTACACTAACGGCATCTTTGGTGGTAGCCTTTATCATGAACCCCGTGTTTGCAGTTGACTTTATGAATCATCCGGAAGAAGAAGGGGTAAAAAGGAAATCGCACGTATTTAAAAGCAAAGCATTTTTAATTCCATTGATTGGAGGCATCTTTTTAGATCTCATTCATTTTCCTTTCCTGGGAAACCTGCTTATTTTCTTTTCACTGGTCGTTGTTTTAAATACATATATTTTTGATAGCCTCATTCATAAATTTCAGAACAAGGTATTGCCTGCCATCATGACCAATTACGAAAAGTTGCTGAGATGGGCAGTGGCGCGCTGGAGGCCCGTTTGGTTGCTCATTGGCACTTTTGGCCTGCTCATTCTTTCAATACTGTTTTTTGCGGCGAGGCAGGTACCTGTGGTCTTTTTCCCACAAAGCGATCCCAATTTTATTTATGTCTATTTAAAATTACCCGTGGGAACGAACGTTGATTATACAGATTCTTTGACAAAAGATATAGAAACCAAAGTAACCAACCTACTTAATGGACCTTCAAAAAAACATAATCCCATTGTAGAAAGCGTCATTTCCAATGTGGCTGTGGGAGCGTCTGATCCGCAAAGTGGCGACAGAAGTATCCAGCCTAACCTGGGAAGGGTGCAGGTTTCATTTGTTGAATTTGAAAAGCGTGCGGGAGTTTCCACCGCACCATATCTTGATTCTATCAGGCAGGTAGTAAAAGGAATTCCCGGCGCCCAGATTACTGTTGACAAAGAAGCCAGCGGCCCGCCAACAGAATCCCCGGTAAACATTGAAGTGTCGAGTGAAAATTTTGAATCACTTACTTCTACTGCCAGTGATTTAAAAGTGTACCTGGACAGTTTGCAAATTCCGGGAGTGGAAGGATTGAAGATGGATGTGGATCTTACTAATCCGGAGATCACGCTCACGGTGAACCGGCAACGTGCATTGACAGAAGGCGTTTCCACGGCACAAATAGGACAACAAATAAGAACCGCTTTATTCGGGCTTGAAGTTTCTAAAATAAAGGACGGGGAAGATGAGTATAAGATTCAATTGCGCAACATGGAAGTACAACGGAAAAATCTTTCCGAATTACTGAACATGAAGATTGTATTTCGCGATATGGCCAGCGGCGGGCAGGTGAAGCAAATCCCCATCAGCTCTGTGGTGGACGTTGACTACACCAGCACCTATGGCAGTATTAAAAGAAAAAATGTGAAGCGGGTGATCACTTTATTTTCCAACGTGCTTTCGGGCTATACGCCTACAGAAGTAAATGCTAAATTAATGACGGCCATCAAAAGTTTTGATAAGGTAGATCCTGGAGTTACGATCACGCAAACGGGTGAAGGAGAGCAGCAGGCTGAGACAGGCGCTTTCCTCGGAAAAGCTTTAATGATCGCATTGATGCTGATCTTATTTATCCTCGTGCTTCAATTTAATTCTGTAAGTAAATCCGTTATTATTTTAACGGAAATAGTATTCAGTATTATCGGGGTATTGTTAGGTTTTGCCATTACCGGAATGCAGGTGTCCGTAGTAATGACGGGAATAGGAATCGTAGGACTGGCGGGCATTGTGGTAAAGAACGCTATCCTGGTAATTGATTTTGCTGATATACTGAGAGCGCGCGGCATGAAGACAAAAGAAGCGGTGATACAGGCAGGAAAGATCAGGATCATTCCGGTAATGCTCACAGCCCTTGCGGCCATTTTTGCCCTGATACCTCTTGCCATTGGATTCAATATTAATTTTGTTACCATGTTTGCAGAGCTTAGCCCGCACATATTTTTCGGGGGCGACAGTGCCGCATTTTGGAAGCCACTTGCATGGACCATTATCTTTGGTCTGGCCTTTGCCTTTTTTATGACGCTGATAATGGTACCCAGTATGTACCTCATTGCCGAAAGATTGAGACGCCCTATGCGCAGGCAGTTTGGAGGGAAATGGATTTCCATGCTGGGCATACCGCCGCTTACCATTTTATTTATTCCTTTAATGTTCGTTACTATGCTAATTCATAGAAAACAGGTAGCACGGAGAAAAAGGAAGTTGGGAAATAAAGTGGGTGAAAGATGGACGGGGAGCTGGTTTTAAGGGTAAATGGTATTAAAACTAATACAACCTGCATGGAAATTATTTTTCATGCAGGTTTTTTTATAAAGAGAATTAGCATCAGATACTAATGCGATAGAAATGAACTTCGGATTTATTGCGCCACCTTCACTTCTTTCAACGGACTAAAGTCCATTGTTACAAAATGAGTCAAACTTACGTTTTTGCAAGTGCTTACCCGTTTTTAATCAGTTGGGTCACATCACCTTCACCAGATAGTAATTCTTCTTTCCTTTTTGTACCAATAAATATTTATGGTTCAAGAGCTGGCTTTCCTTTATTTTTTCATCAACAGAATTTACTTTTTCTTTATTGATAAATACGCCGCCACCGGCAAGCATTTTCTTTGCTTCTCCCTTGCTGCCAAAAATTTTTGTGTCGGAAAGTAATGAAATGATATCTGTGTTAAATAGTTTTTCTTTCTCTATTTCTATGTTAGGCACGCCTTCCATCACCTGGAGTAATTGTTCTTCATTGAGCTCTTTCAGTATTTGCGCCGTATCATTACTGAATAATATAGAAGACGCTTTTACTGCAAATTCATAATCACTTCTCGAATGAACAAAGCAGGTAATTTCTTCAGCTAATCTTTTTTGAAGAATGCGCAAATGCTCATTACCCGTGTGTTGCCTCACGAGCTCCTTGATCTCTTCTTCAGACAAAAAGGTAAATATCTTTAAAAACCTTTCTGCATCGGCATCCGCAGTATTCAGCCAGAACTGATAAAATGTGTAAGGGGAAGTCTTTTCTGCATTCAGCCATATATTTCCTTTTTCACTTTTGCCAAATTTATTGCCATCTGCTTTTTTTAACAACGGGCAGGTAAATGCAAATGCTTCTCCGCCACTTTTTCTTCTTATTAATTCGGTGCCGGTTACTATATTTCCCCATTGATCGCTTCCACCAAATTGAAGCCGGCAATTTTTATTTTTGAATAACCAATAAAAATCATAACCCTGCATCAGTTGGTAACAGAATTCAGTAAAGCTCATTCCATTTTCACTATCCAATCGCTTTTTCACACTGTCCTTAGCCATCATATAGTTTACGGTAATGTGTTTTCCGGCATCGCGTATAAAATCAATGAATGAAATATTTTTAAACCAATCATGATTGTTTACCATTTCAGCCGCATTTACTTTGCCCGGATTAAAATCAATAAATTTTGACAATTGATTTTTAATGCCTGCTATGTTATGGGTCAATATTTCTGTACTTAGTAAATTTCGTTCCTGGCTTTTACCCGTTGGGTCGCCCACCATGCCTGTGGCGCCGCCCACTAAGGCGATAGGCTTATGTCCAAATTTTTGGAGATGCACCAAAATAAGAATGGGAATGAGGCTGCCTATATGAAGGCTGTCGGCGGTAGGGTCAAAGCCAACATAAGCTGTAGTTGGCTCTTTATTCAGTTGCTCCTCAGTTCCGGGTATCATATCCTGAACAAGCCCGCGCCATTTTAATTCTGCTATTAAATTTTCCATAAAAATGTTTCAAAAATAAGATACAAAATCAAATTACCCTCAAAGCTTTTGATTAATTTACACACTTATATTTTTGTCAATACTTTTGATGAGCCAATTCCCCTTTTTTTATTTCATTTTTTGAAATTAAAATTGAACGGGAAGAAGTGAGGAATGTGAAAGAGGATGGATTAGGATAAATACAGTTTTTTAAATTAATAAAATTGGTTCCCCGAAACACAATATTACTAACTAACCTCCGTTTTAATTTGCCTAATAGGCACTGAATCATTTAAATAATCGATCGTATCCCTAATATGAGAGTTCCCCCATTTATCAAAATTATATTTCTGTTGCTATTACCCGGCCTGGGGTTTTCGCAGTTTCGAAAATATTCCAATGAATTTTTAAACATAGGCGCGGGGGCTCGGGGGCTTGGTATGGGCGCCGCACAGGTAGCTTCTGTTTCTGATGGCACTGCCGGCTATTGGAATCCTGCGGCGCTTACGGGTGTAAAGGATTTTCCCTCAATCAGTTTAATGCATGCCAGCTATTTTGATAATATTGGTAAGTACGATTATGCCAGTGTGGCCATCCCTGTAAACGATAACCGGCGTACGCTGGGATTGTCTGTTCTGCGCTTTGCGGTTGATGATATTCCCAACACGCTTTTTCTGGTGGAGCCTGATGGAAGTATTAATTATGGAAACATCACCACCTTTTCTTCAGCAGACTATGCTTTTCTTTTTTCTTTTGCCCAAAAAATAAAGGATGATGATAATTTTAAAACCAGCTTTGGTGCCAACGCAAAAATCATCTACCGGAAAGTGGGGCATTTTGCTTCTGCATGGGGCTTTGGCATAGATGCGGGATTTAAAATGCAGAAAGACAGATGGAGTTTGGGAATTGTGGCCAAAGACCTGACCACTACTTTCAACGCATGGTCGTTTCATTTTACAGAAAAAGAAAAAGAAGTTTTATACCTCACTAAAAATGATATACCGGTAAAATCAACTGAGCTTACGGCACCGCGCATCACGGTAGGTAATTCTTATAATTTTAGTTTGGGTGAAACGATGAATCTTTTAGCGGAGGTGGATTTTGACTTTACATTTGACGGGAAAAGAAATACCGTGATCAGCGGAAACCCGGTAAGTGTAGATCCGCATGTGGGTTTGGAAGCTTCCATAAAAAATGTATTTTTTGTGAGGGCTGGTATTACCAATTTTCAAAAAGCGCTTGCTGATAAAGATACTACCAATCAAAAAAGAGTTTGGATTTATCAGCCAAGCCTGGGCGCCGGTTTCAAAATTAATAATGTAAGCATTGATTACGCATTTTCTAATCTTGCCAATCAATCTAATCCTTTATATACCCATATTTTTTCTTTAAAATTTGACCTGAGCAAGAAAGAAAATAATTAAGATTCAATTTATGATCATGAAAAAATTAGTACTTGTATTTTTTATTTTCATTTCGGCAGCAGGTTATTCACAATCCTATTCCAATAGCTGGATTGACTATAACAAAACTTACTACAAATTTAATGTGGCTCAGGATGGCCTGTACCGGATCAATCAATCAGTGCTGAATGGGTTAGGGCTGGGTAATGTTCCTGCAGAACAGTTTCAACTGTGGAGGAACGGGGAAGAACAAGTTTTATACACAAGCGCACCATCCGGCATCTTAAGCTCTTCAGATTATATTGAGTTCTGGGGAAAAATGAATGACGGTAAAATGGATACTAAAATGTATCGCGTTGCCGATTATCAATTATCAGATCATTACAGTTTGCAAACTGATACTGCCGCTTATTATTTGACGGTAAATCCCGCCGGCATCAATTTGAGATTTACCAATAGTTTAAATGATGTGGCGGGCAATACGTTAGCGCCTGAGTCTTTTTTTATGAACACTAAAGTGTATTATTATAAAACCACGATCAACCCATGCTATGCAATTCCGGCGGGTGGTATTTATGTATATTCTTCCTCGTACGATGTGGGAGAAGGCTGGGCAAGTCAGAATGTTATACCAACCAGGCCATTACCGCTTCAATTGAATGGGCTTAACTTATATAGCAGTGGCCCGGCGGCTTCCATCAGTTTTGCAATGACCGGAACTGCCTGGAACTCAAGAAACGTAAAAGTGAAGTTTAATAACACGTACATAACGGATGAGCCTATGCCATTAATGACTTATCTGAGGAAACAGATTGATAATGTTCCGCTTTCTTTATTTACAAGTATGGATTTTGCCCGCTTTTCATTTGAAACCACTTCTTCGGTTTCTACCGACAGGTATGTGGTTTCCTTTGTAGAATTGAAGTACCCGAGCAAGTGGAATTTTAATAATGAAACTAATTTTTATTTTGAATTACCGGCTACATCAGCAGGTAATTATTTGGTGATAGATAATTTTAGGTCCAATGGCGTGGCGCCGGTTTTACTGGATCTTGTTTCGCTTAAAAGATATACCGGTGATATTACTTCCACTCCCGGAAAAGTAAAATTTGCCCTGCCTTCGTCTTCCGCTTTAGTAAGAAAATTTCGTTTGGTGAGTGAAGCGGCAGCTGACGTAAAATCCATCTCTTCTTTGCAAAAAAGAAATTTTATCAATTATGCTAACGTGGCTAACCAGGGAAATTATCTGATCATCAGTAACGATCTGCTTTTTACCAGTTCTGCAGGTACTAATAATGTGGATCTTTATAAACAATACAGGAGCTCTGCTGCCGGCGGAAGTTTTAATGCCAAAATAATAAATATAGATGAGCTGGTGGATCAGTTTGCCTATGGCATAAAGAAACATCCCTCTTCCATTAAAGATTTTTTACAATATGCAAAAAATACTTTTTCAGTAACGCCCCAATTTGTTTTCCTTATCGGCAAAGGCATTAATTACGATGAATATGTAGGCCATAGTACAAGTGTATTTGCCGATAAACTGAACCTGGTACCCACTTTTGGAAGTCCGGCTTCGGATGCTTTATTATCATCCCCTTACGGAAGTCCTGTTCCTGGTATTCCCATCGGGCGGTTATCGGCGGTTTCCGGCGATGAAGTGGGCAATTATCTTCAAAAAATGAAGGAGTACGAGCAGGTACAAAATTCTACGGAGCAAACATTAGCTAATAAGCTATGGATGAAAAATGTGGTACAAACAGTAGGAGGAAAAACAAATGATGAGAGTAGTATTTTCCGAAACTTTATGTACAAATATAAAAATGCTATAGAAGACACTTCTTATGGAGCGCATGTGGAGTTGTTTTCAAAAACGTCCAATTCAGCGGTTCAGTTAGTTGCGGGCCAGCGGATAGAGCAATTATTTTCTGAGGGAATAAGCCTGCTTGCTTATTTTGGGCATTCTTCGGCCAACACGCTTGAATTTAATCTGAGTGATCCTACTGCCTATAATAATCCCGGCAGGTATCCTTTCTTTTTAGTAAGTGGCTGCACCGCGGGTAATAATTACATCTACGATACCACTCGTATCACAGGGAAAAATTTATCTATTTCAGAGAACTTTGTTTTGTCGGCACAGCGCGGAAGTATTGCCTTTTTGGCGAGCACTCATTTTGGTATTGCGCCGCAGCTCGATGAATACAATACTCTTTTTTATAATCAATTGGGTGTGGAAAATTATGGAGCGCCCATTGGCAATAATATTAAAAATGTGATAGAGAAATTAGTAACAAAATATCCTGATGATTATTTTACCAGGGCGGATTTTGAAGAAATGACCTTGCATGGCGATCCTGCCCTGAAGATAAACCCACATTCCAAACCCGATTATGTTATAGAAGATCAGTTGATAAAAATTAACCCTTCCTTCATTTCAGTATCGGAACAAAAGTTTGTGCTGGACGCCAAGGCTTTCAACATTGGGAAAGCCGTAAATGATTCCATTACTTTTGAAGTGAAAAGAACTTATCCTAACGGTAACACAGATGTTCTTTTGCGCAAAAGAATTAAAGGCACAAGCTATGCGGATTCCGTCCACCTTGTGGTTCCCATAATTTCCACAAGAGATAAAGGACTGAATAAAATAACCATAACTATTGATGCGGATAATAACGTGTCTGAAATGTCTGAAACCAACAACAGCATTACCAAAGAGTTTTATATTTTTGAAGACGAGGCAAGGCCGGCTTATCCTAACAACTTTGCGATCACAAACGTTGCCGATCAAAAATTATATGTTTCCACAGCCAATCCGTTGAGCGTAGCTAAGGATTATGTAATGGAAATGGATACCACCGAGCTATTTAATTCTCCTTTTAAAATAAACCGTTCCCTGAATTCTCCGGGAGGCGTTATGGAATTTGATCCCGGGATCCACTATACCGATAACACAGTTTATTACTGGAGAGTAGCGGTAAAGCCCGCTTCAGGATTGCCTGCTGATTATCATTGGAATAATTCTTCTTTTATTTATATAGCAAACAGTTCGGTGGGCTCTAATCAATCGCACTATTACCAGCAATTATATTCTGATACACAAAATATAAAATTGGATACCTCACGCCAATGGAAATTTACGCGGGTAACCAATGTTATTGAAGCCAGGAACGGTGTATTTCCATCGGCGGCAAGTACTGCTACGGATTTTGCAGCCAATGTCAATGGAGCAAATTTTGTCCAAAGTGTTTGTGGTATTTCAGGAATTATTTTTAGTGTGCTGGATCCTATCAGCCTTAAACCCTGGAATAATAATCCGGTGGGCACCCCCGGGCGTTTTGGAAGTGATCCTTTATGCGGAGATGACAGGTTGGCCAATTTCCAGTTCAACATTCTTAATCCCAATAGCAGAAAAGCGGCCATGAATTTTCTTAAAGATTCTGTACCCGATAATTATCTTGTGATGGTACGGAATATTTCAGGGACAGCCCCGGCCTCCAATACGTATGCTGCGCAATGGGAAGCGGATACTACCGCTTTGGGTTCGGGAAATTCAATGTATCATGAATTAAAATCGCAGGGTTTTTCTGCCATTGATTCTTTCAATCGCCCAAGAGCCTTTATTTTTTTATACCAAAAAAATAATCCTGAGTTCAATCCTAACTTCATTTTCTCACAAGGCATCTATGATAAAATAAATCTCTCACATACTTTTATTGCCCCCGATACTTTAGGGTATATCACTTCTCCACAATTTGGCCCTGCGGTTCAGTGGAAAGAAATGCATTGGCGCGGAACCAGCCTTGAGTCCAATTCTGCCGATAATGCTACCGTACAAATAATCGGGATAGATAATGCAGGAAACGGTACGGTGTTGTTCAACGTAAATAAATCGCAGCAGGACGTAGATATATCTTCTGTAAGCGCAGTACAGTATCCGTACATACAATTGAAAATGCGGAATATGGATAGCGTTACCCTCACTCCTTACCAATTATCTTACTGGAGATTAAATTATATTCCGGCACCGGAAGGAGCGTTGACTCCCAACTTATTTTTCAGCACGAAAGACACACTTGACCAGGGAGAAATTCTGCATTTTGGAATTGCTTTCAGAAACATAAGTATTCCTGCGTTTGATAGTTTGAAAGTAAAACTTTCGGTGATTGATAATAATAATGTTACTCATGTTTTACCCTTGTCAAAATTCAAACCTTTGATAAGCGGCGATACGATTCTCTTTAAGTATGATATAGATACCAAACCTTATCCCGGCGCCAATACTTTATTCCTGGATTTTAATCCTGATAATGACCAGCCGGAAGAATACCATTACAATAATTTCCTTTATAAAAACTTTTATGTAAAACCGGACAACTACAATCCTTTACTGGATGTAACTTTTGATGGCGTTCATATCATGAACAGAGACATTGTTTCAGCAAGGCCGCATATTCTTATCAAAGTAAAGGATGAAAGTAAATTCCTTATTCTTAATGACACTTCATTGTTCAGGGTGCAGATCCGCTATCCCGACGGGTCTTTAAAAACCTATCATTTTGATAATGATACCATGAGATTTACCGCGCCGGATATGTCGAAAGGCGACAATACCGCCACCATAGATTTTTCGCCCCAGCTTGGCGGCGATGATGATGAATATGAGCTGATCGTTTCAGGAAAAGATGTTATTGGAAATCCAGCAGGCGCATTAGATTACCATATTAATTTCAGGGTAATCAGCAAGCCGATGATTTCTGATCTATTAAATTATCCCAATCCTTTTACCACCTCAACGGCATTTGTATTTACCGTAACGGGCTCAGTGGTTCCTCAAAATATACGCATTCAGATATTGACGGTTACGGGAAAGGTGATCAGGGAAATCATCAAAGATGAACTGGGCCCCCTGCGCATTGGGAGAAATATTACCGAGTTCAAATGGGATGGCACGGATATGTATGGCCAAAAAGTAGCTAACGGAGTTTATCTGTACCGCGTACTCACCAATCTGAATGGAAAGTCTTTAGAGAAATTCAGAGATAAAGGAGATGACACTGATAAATATTTTACAAAGGGCTATGGTAAAATGTATTTTATGAGATAAGCGGGGAGAATAGAGTTTAAAAAGATGCTGTCTCAAAAGAGTAAGCCTTTTTAAAAAATGATCTCATCCCTCAATTCCCATCTCTCAATTAATAAGAAACTGCTCTTTTGAAAAAGACTTTTTTATAAAAGTGTAAAATTGTATGGAGCAGAAAATTATTATGATAACTTCGTAATTACATGGAAAATAATTTGTACGATGTAATTATCATCGGCGGCGGCCCTATAGGTCTTGCCTGCGGAATAGAAGCAAAAAAGGCGGGGTTGCGTTATCTTATTATTGAAAAAGGCGTTTTGGTAAATTCATTATTTAATTACCCGGTGAATATGACCTTTTTTAGTACGAGTGAAAAACTGGAAATAGGCAATGTTCCTTTTGTGAGCAATAATAATAAACCCACCAGAAGCGAATCCCTGGAATATTACCGGAGAATCGTTACCTCATTTAATCTTCAAATTCATTTATTTGAAAAAGTGTTGGGTGTTCAAAATATGGATGGCTATTTTAAAATAAGAACTTCCCGCTCAGAGTATGAAAGCAGGAACGTGGTTGTTGCCACCGGATTTTACGACATCCCTTTTCTCCTTAATATAAAAGGAGAGGAGTTAAAAAAAGTAAAGCATTATTATGATGATCCGCATTTTTATGCGTTCCAAAAAGTGTTGGTGATAGGCGCTGCCAATTCGGCCATAGATGCCGCTCTGGAAACCTGGCGCAAAGGCGCCGAAGTAACGATGGTGATTCGCGGAAATGAAATAAGCAACCGCGTAAAATATTGGGTAAAACCTGATATTGAAAACCGGATCAAAGAAGGCTCTATCAAAGCGTTTTTTAATGCAGAATTGAAAGAGATCCGTGAAAAGGAAGTGGATATTTTAACAGCGGACGGAATAGTTACTCTTGAAAATGGCTGGGTGCTTGCCATGACCGGCTATCAGCCTGATCTCCTTTTTTTGCGAAGCATGGGAATTCAGATTTCGGACGACGAAGTTTGTAAGCCTTCTTACAATGAAGACAATTACGAAACCAACGTGGAAGGAATTTATCTTGCCGGCGTTATTTGCGGTGGCATGAATACCCATTTACTTTTTATTGAAAACTCGAGAGAGCAGGCAATAAAAATTATAAAGGATATTGCTGAAAAAAATACAGTAGCCGAAAAATAATTGTCAGTTTTCTTCCTCTTTATTCTCTTGTAAAATCTTTTTGTAGCGACGCTCGTTGATAACATAAGAAAAATGGGTGGAAAGAAAACCGGAAATGATAGAGATGGAAACAAGAACAAAGATGAGATTTTGCCCACCGGTTTCCCATAGGTTAGTGAACAATTTAGTAAGAAAAAAAATGACGAGGAACGAAATAACCGACCAGGCAGTTGAAAATAAAAGATAAAATTTCCATTTTGGGCCGCTTTTCTGTTCGTTCCAGTTACTTATAAAATGTCTGTCTGTGCTTGTGAGCATGAGTATTTTCTGTTTTTACTTGTAATTAATAATTTATTCTGCCATCATTTCCATGGCCACTCGTATTACATCTTCCGCATTGGGTTTACTGAAGTAATCTCCATCGCTGCCATAAGAGGGGCGATGTTCTTTTGAGGTTAACGTACGCGGCGCCACGTCCAGCCAGCGATAGCCTCCCTGTTCTTCCATTACTTTATTAAACATAAATGCAGTGGCACCGCCGGGCACATCTTCATCAATAAAAACGATTCGGTTTGTCTTTTTCAGCGAATCAAGTATAGAATGATTGATATCAAAAGGCAAAAGAGTTTGCACGTCAATTACTTCGCAACTGATGTTCATTTTGTCAAGAGATTCTATCGCTTCGCTGATGATACGTAAAGTAGATCCGTAGGAAACTATGGTGATGTCTTTGCCAGGGTTTATAATTTCGGGTATCCCTAATGGTATCCGGTACTCAGTTAAATTAGAAGGCAGTTTTTCTTTGAGGCGGTAGCCATTCAGGCATTCTATTACAATGGCGGGATCATTGCCCTGCAATAAAGTATTATAGAAGCCAATGGCCTGCGTCATATTTCTCGGAACGCATACATACATTCCCCGGAGCGCATTTATGACAACTCCCATGGGCGAACCGCTATGCCATATTCCTTCCAGCCGGTGCCCACGCGTGCGAACAATGAGGGGAATACTTTGCTGGCCCTTGGTACGAAAATGAGTGGTGCATACATCATCGCTCAAAGGCTCCAATCCGAACAATAAGTAATCGAGGTATTGTATTTCTGCTATGGGACGAAGGCCGCGCAAGGCCAGGCCAATTCCCTGTCCCATAATAGTTAATTCACGAATGCCGGTATCAAAAATTCTTTCTTTACCATATTTTTCCTGCAGGCCACTAAAGCCCTGGTTTACATCTCCGATTTTGCCGAGGTCTTCGCCGAATGCGATCACTTTTTTATTAGAGGCAAATAACTGGTCAAAATATTGATTCAGTATTTTGAAACCATTTATCATTCCTGCATCCTGGTGGTATTGTGGCGCTACTGCGGTAACTTTTAATGTTGATTTTGGCCCTTCATTGTATAAGAAATTATTAAACATTTCTGTGTTTTCTTTCTTTAATTTCTCATAATAATTTTTTATTTCAGCAAGTGAATCGCCGGATTTTATATTATAAATTAAGGTAGTCAATGTTTTCATTACATCCTTGCGCATGGGGTCGCGTAAGGACGACAGATCACTGAGGCTTCTTTTTACCAACACATTGTTTTCTTCCTTCGCCAAAAAGTTTTCTAAAAGATGAATTGTTTCATCTACCTGTTTTTTTATGGGGGAATTATATTTTTCCCATGCATCATTACGGCTTTGCTTTGCAGCAACTTTTGCAGCAGTTTCTATTTCATCTAATTCACTTTCCTCAGCCAGTGCGTTTGCAAGAATCCATTCGCGCATTTGTTTTTTGCCATCCCATTCTTTTTCCCATGCAAGCCTTGCGGGCGATTTATAACGTTCATGGCTGCCCGAAGTAGAATGCCCCTGCGGCTGCGTTAGTTCTTCTACGTGAAACAAAGCGGGCGTATGGGTTTCCCGAATGTTTTTTATAGCACCTTCCAATATTTCACACATTCCCGCATAATCCCATCCTTTTAATTTGTAGATATTAATACCATTGGTATTTTCTTCTTTTTGAAAACCGCTTATCGCTTCAGAAATGGATGATTTAATTGTTTGATATTCCTTGGGAACAGAAATGCCATAGCCATCATCCCAAACAAATACCGCCAGTGGAATTTGTAATACACCGGCTGCATTCATAATTTCCCAAAAATGCCCTTCGGAGGTGGAAGAATCACCAATGGTGCAAAAGCAAATCTCATTTCCGTTGTTGCTTAGATGGGTCATTTGCTGCAGGTCTTTTACTCCCCTGAAAACTTTGGAAGCAAAAGCCAAACCCAGGGCCCGCGGCATTTGCCCGCCGGTGGGTGCAATATCTGCAGAGACATTTTTTTTATTGGCCAACGCCAGCCAATCGCCATTTTCATCAACGAATTTTGTGGCAAAATGCGAATTCATTTGCCGGCCTGCGCTAAAGGGATCATTATTTATATCGGGGTCTGAATACAACTGTGCAAAGAATTGTTCAACGGTAGCCAGGCCGCTCGCAAACATAAAAGTCTGATCGCGATAATACCCCGACCTGAAATCTCCTGTCATAAAAAACTTAGCCATCGCCACTTGGGCCACTTCTTTCCCATCACCAAAAATGCCGAATTTCGCTTTACCCGTAAGCACCTCTTTCCGGGCAAGCAAACTGGCTTCTCTGCTAATACAAACCACATTGTAATCTTTTAGTACTTCCTGCCTGAACTTGTCGAAAGACAAATTTTCGAGAACGTACTCTTCATTGATTTCGTTGGTATCCATTAGGCAAAAATATCAATAAATGATGAATGTTAAATAATCTCAAAGTTAACCACAATTTGCAACCTTATCTTTCGTTTTACTATCTTTGAAATCGTTTAAATGTATTGGAAATGAAAAGAATAACCACCATTTTTTCTTGTCTTGCCTTTTCTTTGGCGCTTACTGCCCAGTCAAATGTGGTTCAGTCAAATAAAAAGATTGATTCGGCTTCTTCAGTTTATAAAGATGAAAAAATTGCGTCTCCCAATGCGCCCGTAATAAATCAACCCGCTATTGCGGAGGAAAGTTTATCATTAAAAGAAAGCGAATTTGATTTTGGAAAAATTCCACAGGGAAAGCCCGTTACTCATGTATTTGAATTTACCAATAACGGCACTGCTCCTTTTGCTCTTGAAAATGTTCAGGCAAGTTGTGGATGTACTACTCCTGTATGGAATAAAGAAGTGGTGGCTCCGGGAACTACCGCAAAAATAACTGTGGGTTACAATGCTGCCAATGAAGGCCCATTCTCCAAACCGGTAACCATTACTTACAACGGCAATCTAAGCAAACAAATTACTATTAAGGGAGAGGTTTGGAAAACTCCTGTTACCTCAGCCCCCGTAAATACTTCTGTAAACTCATTAAAAAACGAATAATAAAAATTTACAAACACAACTATTATGAAAAAATTACTCTTAGGATTTCTTGCTTTATCTTCTACCACATTATTTGCCCAGAAAAAAGCGGACGAGGTGGCAAAATTTAATGTTGAATCATTTGATTTTGGAAAAATTAAACAGAATGTACCGGTAACTGCCACGTTTATTGTTACCAATATTGGCAACGAACCTTTAATCATAGATCAGGCCACTCCTTCGTGCGGTTGCACGGTATCTGATTACACCAAAGCCCCGGTTGCCCCAGGAAAAACAGGAACCATTAAGGCAACTTTCAATGCGGCTTCTGTTGGGCCTATTGATAAATCAATTACTGTAAAATTTGCTGGTATTGATGATGTAAAGTTTCTTAAGTTTAAAGGCGAAGTTCTTGCTCCAGGCGCTTCCACAGCCACGAAGGCATCAGCTACTTCCACAAAAAAAGTGACTAAGTCAAAGAAAGTGGCGAATGCTGCTAAATCTTAAAAGGATATTTTAAAAAAAATAATTCCCCGCAAAATGCGGGGTTTTTTGTGCCAAATCTCTTTGAAAAAAGATTTAATCGTCATCCTGATTTTTATAAAAGGCTACTAAACATTTTTTAATTCCACCAACAAGTCTTGCAACACTTTCTTTGCATCACCAAAAAGCATGGAGGTTTTTGGATGAAAAAACAATTCGTTTTCGATACCCGCATAACCTGGGTTCATGCTCCTTTTATTTACGATTACTGTTTTAGCGAGTTCTACCTCAAGTATTGGCATCCCGTAAATGGGTGACGAAGGATCACTCTTTGCAGCGGGGTTCACCACATCGTTGGCTCCCAATATTAATACCACATCGGTGGTTTTGAATTCTTCATTGGCATCATCCATTTCCAATAATTTTTCATAGTTCACATCAGCTTCTGCAAGCAATACATTCATATGGCCAGGCATACGGCCCGCTACCGGATGAATGGCATATTTTACTTCTGCCCCTTTTTCTTCCAAAGCTTTTTCAAGCTCATGGCAGGTATGTTGCGCCTGGGCTACAGCCAGTCCATAGCCGGGAACGATCAATATTTTCTTTGCATAAGCCATTACCATTGCAGCATCGCTTATAGAAATTTCTTTTACATTACCCTTTGGGACTGCCTTACTGGAGGCAGCTTTCGCGCCGCCTCCAAAAGAACCGATCAATACGTTTTTTAAACTTCTGTTCATGGCACGGCACATGAGAATGGTAAGTACTGTGCCTGCGGCGCCCACTAATATGCCGCCTGTAAGCATGGCTTTGTTGTTGTACAAAAATCCCGCGCAGGCCGCAGCAACGCCGGTAAAGGAATTCAATAAAGAAATAACCACGGGCATATCTGCACCTCCAATGGGCAACACGAAAAATACGCCGTATAAAAGTGCCAGGGCAACAGTAATAAAGAAAAGAATGTTGACGCTCTGCACATTGGTAAAGTAAGTATAGGCTGCTGTAGCAAAAACCAAAACAAGAACAATGAGGTTTAATAAGTGCTGGCCTTTAAAAGAAATATCTCTCATTTTTCCATTCAGCTTTCCCCATGCAATCATGCTTCCGGCAAAGGATACACTGCCGATAATAGTACCTACAATAATGGCGAGGTAATGGCCCGGCAATACCACGTCAGAAAATAAAGTGGAATCCATTAACCGGTGTTCGCGATACAAATAATCGAACTCAATGATAGAGATTAACGCGGCACATGCTCCGCCCATTCCATTAAAAAAGCTGACCAGCTCCGGCATAGCGGTCATTTTCACTTTCTTTGCAATGAGGGTTCCGATGATGCCTCCGATAATAATGGCCGAAAATATCCATGAATAATTTCCTAATTTTTTACCATCATCTTCATATAAAAAAATGGTGCCCGCAATAGCAATAACCATACCGCCTGCCGCAATTAAATTTCCTCTTCTCGCGGTTGCAGGACTTGATAACATTTTCAATCCGAGGATGAAGGTTACTGAAGCAATGAGATAGCAAATTGATAAAATACTGAGACCCATGTATTGGTTAATTATTGTAATTGGTTAATTGATGTAGTGCTTTGTTCTTACTTTTTATTTCTGTTTCACTTCTTTTTCTTCTTAAACATTTCCAGCATCCTGTCTGTAACTACGAAACCACCCACCACATTCAGCGTTCCTAACACAACAGCGAGGAAGCCAAGAATTAATGCCAGGTAATTCGTGTTATCTGCTTTTCCCATCACTATGATGGCGCCTATAATAACTACTCCATGAATGGCATTGGCGCCGCTCATTAAAGGCGTATGCAATACACTCGGCACACGGCCTATGATCTCAATGCCCAGAAATATCATTACCATTACGATGTAGAGCAGCTCTATGTTTTCGTGTAAAAAATTTAAAATGGATTGCATATAGAAGGAATTAGAAATTAAGAATTTGGAATTATATTTTATTGCTGGCGCCTCACAACATTTCAACCGATTAACAGTACGTCATCTTTTGCCACGCAGGTTCCTTTCACCAGTTCATCTTCAAAATTTAAGTTTAAATTGCCCTCTTTACTTATGATGAGTTGTAAAAAGTTCAAAATATTTTTTCCATACATTTTACTGGCATCCGACGGCATAGTGCCTGGCATATTGGAGTCTCCTACAATGGTTACTCCGTTGTAGTGTATCGTTTCATTATTTTCTGTAACACTGGTATTGCCACCGGTGGCCGCCGCAAGGTCAATGATCACGGATCCGCTTTTCATTTTGGCCAGCATATCTTCTGTAATTAGAACCGGCGCTTTTTTACCAAATATTTGCGCCGTGGTGATTATTATATCAGACTTTGCTACACTTGCTGTAATCTTCTCTTTTTGTTTTTGCAAAAATGATGCGGATTGTTCTACGGCATATCCACCTGCTTTGCTTGCATCGGCGGCGCCTTCTACTTCAATAAACCTGGCGCCTAAACTCATTACTTCTTCTTTCACCGCAGGGCGTGTGTCAAAAACTTCTACCACAGCGCCCAGCCTTCGGGCAGTGGCAATGGCCTGCAAACCCGCTACGCCTGCACCAAGAATTAAAACTTTTGCCGGGGGAATACTTCCTGCAGCGGTCATAAACATGGGAAAATATTTTGGAAATAAATTAGCGGCGAGCAGTACGGCTTTATATCCTGATATATTTGCCTGGCTGCTCAATACGTCCATACTTTGCGCGCGCGTGGTTCGTGGAAGCATGTCCATACTGAAGACAGTAATATTTTTATCAGACAGTTTTTTTATAAATTCAACATAGTACAAAGGCTGATAGAAACCTATAATTATTTTTGATGACAAGGCATCCATTTCTGTTTCCGCGGGAAGATGTATGGATAAAATAATAGCCGCCTTTGCTATTACTTCTTCTCTTGAAACGATTGCTGCGCCATACTCTACGTATTTTTCATCCGAAGCAAATGCTTTTTCACCGGCGGTGGTTTCTATTATTATTTCAACGTTCAGTTTTTGTAAAATGGATATATGTTCCGGTAAAATGGAGACCCTCGTTTCGGGCGCCGGTTCTTTTAAAACACCAATGATCATAGTTAGTAAATATGGTTCTAAGGTATTGAAAATTTAAAACCTGATGGGAAAATGTTGCTTTACTTTAAAATCGTTACTGAAGAAAACCAATCCCAAAAAAAACAGATCAATGGTTAATGTTATTGAATTGTGCTGCTGTATTAGTTCCCAGGCTTCTTCCATTTCTTTACTCCAGTGAATGTCATCAAAAATAAAAATGGATTGAGGGGTAGATTTTTTTAAAAAAATATTAAAATATTCTAAAGTAGCTTCTTTGCGGTGGTTGCCATCAATAAAAAGAAGATCTACTTTTTCAATTTCTTTCACAAGGGGGTGAAGCGTTTTTTCAAACTTTCCTTTGGTTAAATGAATATTCTTTAATCCCGCTTTACTGAAATTTTCAAGAGCGATGTTGGCAATGTTTTCCGATCCTTCCAAAGTGTAAACTCGTGAATCTGCATTGGCAGCCGCAAGATAGCAGGTGGTAATTCCCAGCGAGGTGCCCAGTTCAATAATTGTTTTACAATGATAATATTTTGCAATCCTGAAAAGCAGTTGGGCATACTTTTTCTTTTTCAAAGAAGAGGCGGCGATGTCTTTTATTTTCCGGTTTTTGAAAGGCACCAATGCTGATCCTGCCCCAAAATCTTCCACGTTAATTTCTCTTTTATTTTTAAGAAGTTCCTTTCTTAAAGTTTCTATTTTGTCATAACAATCGTATTCTTTTTTGTTATTCAAAACGTGTATGATAAAATCAAAAACAAAGGGAGAATGGGTGCCGTGCCCCTTGCCATTGGCGGCGGCAGCATAGTAATGGAAATATTTTTTTGCTAACTGAATACTGGAATACATCCGGGGAATTTATACATTTTTATTTTTCTCCCACACTTCAAAAGTGTAAGGAAAATTATTCTTTTCATCGGCGGGAAATGATTCTGAATTGATTAGTTTCCATTGCGCTTCATTTATTTGAGGGTAGGAGGTATCGCCTTCCACCTTTGTATGCACACGTGTTAAATAAATGCGGTCCACCATATTGAAGGTTTGTTTAAAAATTTCTCCGCCTCCAATAATAAAAATTTCTTTGGCATCGCTTTCCTTTGCTTTTTCAATGGCCTCTTCTATACGGTGCGCCACAAACACATTATCGGCACGCCAATCTTTTTTGTTGGTAAGCACAATATTTATTCTTCCGGCCAATTCCTTCTTGAGCGATTCAAAAGTATTTCTACCCATGATCACCGGCATACCCCAGGTTTTATTTTTGAAGTATTTAAAATCGTTGGGCAGTTTCCAGGGGAGGCCGTTTTTGATTCCGATGATATTATTTTCTGAAGCGGCGACGATGTGGGAAAGCATATTAACGAATTAGGTGGTTTAAAAAATGACTTTAGAACACGAATTTTTAGCACGAATTACACGAATTGAGAATTCCTCAAACAGCCACCGGTGCTTTAATTGGCGGGTGGCTTTGATAATTTACAAGCTCAAAATCTTCAAACTTAAAATCGAAAATGTTTTTTACGTCCGGGTTAATTTTCATTTGCGGAAGAGGAAATGGTTTCCGTGTCAATTGTAATTGCGCCTGTTCAAAATGATTTTTATACAGATGCACATCCCCAAACGAATGAACGAATTCTCCCGGTTCCATATCACAAACCTGTGCCACCATCATGGTGAGTAATGCGTAAGAAGCAATATTAAAGGGGACACCCAAAAAAACATCCGCGCTTCTCTGGTAGAGTTGACAGGAGAGTTTTCTTCTCCCTTCTTCTCCCCCCGAGAGAGGGTTCGGGGGTGAGGTATAAAATTGAAACAAACAATGACAGGGCATTAATTTCATCTCCGGCAAATCAGCAACATTCCAGGCGCTGATGATAAGCCTGCGGCTGTCGGGATTGGTTTTTAATTGTTGAATTAATTCGGAAACCTGGTCAATAATTTGTCCATCAGCTCCTTTCCATTTACGCCATTGCTTCCCATATACGGGGCCAAGATTGCCGTTTTCATCCGCCCATTCATCCCATATTTTTACGCCGTGTTCCTGAAGGTATTCCACATTGGTATCTCCTTTTAAAAACCATAGCAGTTCATAAATGATACTTTTCAGGTGTAGCTTTTTGGTAGTAACCAGTGGGAAACCATCCTGCAGATTAAAACGCAACTGGTGGCCAAACAAACTGCGTGTACCCGTGCCTGTCCGGTCATTTTTATCAACGCCTGTATCCATTATTTTGTGAAGAAGTTGAAGGTATGGCTCCATGTGCGCAAGTTATAATAAAATGTGATTACAAAATGGAGGCTGGTATTTTCGATTTGGTTAACTCCGGTGTAGTGGATAACGCTGTCGGGGATGGGTTAAAAAGTGATTCTGATTTTCATGGTTGCACCACCAATATAACTCCAATATAAGTTTATAAAAACGGTGGGCACAGCACTTATCGAATAGGGAAATCCAAAACCTCGAACATACTTTCTTATATTTGCGCAACTTAAAAAAAATTTCATGGCAGTATTAGTTAATAAAAACTCGAAAATATTAGTACAGGGTTTTACCGGAACGGAAGGCACCTTTCATGCTTCACAAATGATAGAATATGGAACCAACGTAGTAGGCGGAGTTACCCCAAACAAAGGAGGAACGGTGCATCTTGACAGGCCTGTATTCAATACAGTGGAGCAGGCTATAAAAGAAACCGGCGCCGATGTAAGCATCATTTTTGTGCCGCCTGCTTTCGCCGCGGATGCCATTATGGAAGCCGCGGATGCGGGAATAAAATTGATTGTTTGTATTACAGAAGGCATTCCTGTGCAGGATATGGTGAAAGTAAAAAATTATTTATTAGATAGCGGGTCAAGATTAATTGGGCCTAATTGTCCCGGAATTATTACTGCGGATGAATGTAAGGTGGGTATCATGCCCGGCTTTATTTTTAAGAAAGGGAAAATAGGAATTGTTTCAAAATCAGGAACGCTTACCTATGAAGCCGCAGACCAGGTGGCCAAAGCAGGCCTTGGTATTTCAACAGCGATAGGCATTGGCGGTGATCCGATCATCGGTACTACTACCAAAGAGGCGGTTGAGTTTTTTATGAATGATAAAGAAACGGATGGCATTGTGATGATTGGAGAAATTGGCGGAAACATGGAAGCCGATGCGGCTTATTGGATAAAAGAACACAGCACCAAACCAGTGGTGGGTTTTATAGCCGGCCAAACCGCTCCCGCAGGCCGCAGAATGGGACATGCAGGAGCAATTGTTGGCGGTGCATCAGATACGGCTGCCGCAAAAATGAAAATCCTTTCCGAATGCGGCGTTCATGTGGTGGCCAGCCCCGCTGATATTGGAAAAACGATGGCTGAGGTGATGAAGAAGTAAATCGTGAATGATCAATAATTGGAAATAATTTTCTTATTTTCCAACTCCCATTTCTTAATTACTAAAACTATTTTCTTTAAAAAGATTAATTGATTTTTCCCAATAAGATGCTTTTTTTGATAAACGCATCTTATTGTGTAACGTGTCATTGGCTTCATTGTAAAACGGGAGAAAAATATCTTCTTCATTTTTTTCTTTAAAAATACATTGCAAAGAAATATTACTAATGTACCCGGTTGATGCGTTCTTTTCTTGCAATAAATGACACGACGATAGCTTCGGCAAATCAATTAGTTGAATTTGCTGTGGATGGTTGCTTCTGTCAAGAAATACCAGTTTCATATTTACTCTGTCGAGCCCAACCATATTTTTATTGAGCGTTTGACTTTTGTCTATCTTGATTTTGTTGTTGAAGGTAAAGTCATCAAAATCCTTTATTAATTGGCTTCTTTCTTTTTTCTTTTTGTAATGGATAAACCATGAGACCATGAATGCCAAAAAAATCAGGCCGACAATTACAGAGAGAATGATGTATCCGGTTAAATTCATTATTATTTATTTTTAAAAAGGTTATTTATCTGGAAGTAGTGTATTGTCCACTTCCATTATCCTAAAAGTTTTTTTGCCCGCGGGCACTTCCCAGCTTACTTCCTGGCCTTTCCTGAACCCGATGAGTGCTGTGCCGATGGGCGCCAATACTGATACTTTTTTCTGTTTGATGTCTGCATTTGGGGGCATTACTATGGTGATGGTCATGTCACGGCTTGTTGCCATGTCTCTGATCACAACTACAGAATCAATGCGTACAATATCATTAGGAAAATCCTCTTCGCTCGCCAATTGAGCTTTGCCCAATTCCTGGCTTAGCTTTCTAAAATTTTCTTTTTCATTTACCTGCATGCCATGCAGATTTTTTATATACTCATTTAAAAGCTCGTAGTCTTTTCTTACAAGTATCACCTGGTTTTCTGTTGCTGTTGCTGTCATATTATTTCCTTTTAATTGTGATTTTTATTGTTTAAAAATTTTGAATTTTATTTTGTTAAAGAATTTTGAATTTTATTTATTCAGAGGATTATCGTACACCTTTTTAGAAAAAAATGAGTGTTATTCTTTCTTCAGTTGCTTTTTTGGTGAGAAAGCAAATGTTAGAAACGCTTGTTTGAAACCTGAAAAAAATCTTACCCTTTTTGAATAAGAGTTCTATAAATAAAAAAAGTGTAGAGAAATCCCCCGTAACCTATGTAATCAGGACGGGGAGAACGTTTTGAAGACTTTATATCTTGAAAAGTAAAGGTGATTATTGCTCAAATAACCATACTTCACGTCAGGGCAATAAGATACATCCACAGGAGTAAGTCTCCCGTTAAAGAACAATTCTTTTATGGTATGTATCAGTTTCATTAGGTTTAAAAATACACAATTAAATGTATCTACCAAAACCCTGGCATTTTAAATTGTTATTCTGGATGAAAAGGTTACCGACCTTACTAAAAATGGCAACCTTTTGGAAAACCTGAGAAATATTTTTTTTAAAAATTGATAAGACCTGTTCTTTCAAATTTGAAACCATTTCCTGACAGTGCAGAATTATTATTTTCTTTTTCCGCCTCCTGCTTTTGTAATTCTTTTTTTATTTCCTCACGGCTTTTTTCAATTTCTATTTTCGCCTGCTTTAATTCTTTTTCAATCTTTTTCATATCTATTTTTTGGGCCTGTTCCAATGATTGTTTAAACTCTTTACTGTTTAATTGCTTTTGCATTTCGCGCAGGCTTTTTTTGATTTCCTCATTCATTTTTTTTAAATCTAAATTTTTCATGGCGCTATCTATGCTTAAGTTGATCTTATCCCAATTGATATTTTTAAGGGAAGCCTCCATATCTTTTTTCATTTTTTCCTGATCAATTTTTTGCAAAGATTCCGCTACTTGTTTTTGTATTTTATCAAAATCAATTGCAGCCAGGCTTTTATCTACCTCTGCCAAAATCTTCTCTATATCAATATTAATAATGACTTCAGATTTCGGAATGGTATCTGACACAGGCATTTTTGCCCGCTTGTCTTTCTGATTTCCAGGATTTTGAAATGCCATTGATAAAATGATTGCGCCTGTAAAAATGAACACTTTGGCGCCCGTGGTGGTGAAAAAAAGGAAGGTTTTCATGACGATTATTTTTACGTTTACGAAATATCTCGTATTCAAATGTACGATTGTGTTCGTATTAAGTTACTTTTTTTCTAAAAAATTTGTGAAAATGCCGGGTAGCATTATTTTGACGTTTAATCTTATCAAGAGAAAACCGTAGCTTTTTGAGGGATACCATTTTTAGTACGACTTTTGTAAAAATTAAATTGATGAATGCAGAAGCGAATCAGCGTAATTTAACCAGTACTCATGTTGAGCTTTTCAGAAGGATATGTGGCGCTAAAAATGTAATTACGGCGGAAGAAGAAATGGCGCAGTATGCTCATGATGAAACGGAGCATCTTCATTTTTTACCCGGGGTAGTTTTAAAACCCAAAACAGCAGAAGAGATAAGCAAAATTTTAAAGATCTGCAATGAAAATAAAATTCCTGTGACGCCAAGAGGCGCAGGAACGGGCCTAAGCGGCGGTGCGCTGGCGCATTTGGGCGGAGTGCTCATTGCCACAGAGAGAATGAATTCGATAATAGAAATTGATGAAAAGAATTTACAAATAACCACTGAGCCCGGCGTAATTACCGAAGTACTTCAGGATGCGGTAAAAGCAAAGAAATTATTTTATCCGCCCGACCCCAGTAGCCGTGGCTCCTGTTTTATTGGTGGAAATATTTTGGAAAACAGCGGAGGCCCCAAAGCGGTGAAATATGGGGTGGTAAGGGATTATGTGTTGAATCTCGAAGTAGTTTTGCCAACAGGCGATATTATCTGGACCGGCGCGAATGTTTTGAAAAATTCTACCGGTTACAATCTGACTCAATTGATTATTGGAAGCGAAGGCACTTTGGGTATTGTTACCAAAATTGTTTTTAAATTAATCCCTCTTCCTCAGCACGATCTTTTAATGCTTGTTCCTTTTAACAGCGTGGAAAAAGCGAGTGAAGCGGTAAGCGCTATTTTTCGCGCCGGCTACACGCCAAGTGCGCTGGAACTGGTGGAGATAGATGCTTTAAAAATTGTGAGCCGGTTTGTGGATAGCACTGCCGTGCCGGTAACGGACGAGATGGAGGCGCACCTGATCATTGAAGTAGATGGCAACCACCTGGATACTTTAATGCTGGAAATGGAAGCCATATCAGAATTGCTTTTGCAATATGATTGTGGTGAAATATATTTTGCGGATGACAATGCGCAAAAAGCAGAACTCTGGAAACTGCGCCGCCGCGTGGCTGAGGCGGTAAAAATTGATGGGTTTACGATTGAAGAGGATACGGTAGTTCCGCGCGGGCAATTGCCTGCGCTAATAAAAGGAGTAAAAAAATTAGGGATTGAATATGGGTTTAAAGCCGTATGCTATGGCCATGCCGGTGATGGCAATCTTCATATCCGGATAAAAAAAGAAGGTACTGCCAACAGCCAGGATGATCCGGAAATTATAAAATCTTTGAGGGCGCTGTTTACTTTGGTAAAAAGCCTGGGAGGCACCATCAGCGGCGAACACGGAATAGGCCTGGTTCAAAAAAGTTTTATGGATATTGTTTTCTCAGAAAAACAATTAGATCTGATGAGGGGAATAAAAAAAGTTTTTGACCCTAATAATATTTTAAATGCCGGAAAGATATTTGATTGATAAATTATCAATGCTGAGGACTGCCGCCTGATATTAACTATTTATTAAACAGGCGACCGTATAATTTCGCGTCTCACATCTTCTAAACAAAAGTCTATTAACCAAATAAATTAAACGAGATGAAAAAGACCATTATAATTTTATTTTTATTGCCGGTTTGTTTTCATGTGAAGGCGCAATCAAATGATGAGAACACCGAGGGGAAGAAAGGCTTTCAAAAAGAAAAATTATTTACAGGGGGAAGCGCCAATCTTGGGTTTTCCAATGGAACTACGATGCTCGGTATTACTCCGCAGTTTGGGTATAGCTTAACCGACTGGGCGGATGCCGGAATTACTTTTAACCTGAATTATATTTCACAAAGGGATTACAACTCTCTTGATAAAATTCGCCAGACCACTTATGGGCCCGGCGCTTTTGTAAGATTATTTCCGTTGAATTTTTTATTTGGTACGGCCCAATACGAATACAATATTATACGTCAAAAATATATCCAGGGAAGTGGTGGCTCTTCCCCAATTGTTGATCGTGTAAATGCAAGCAGCCTTTTAGTAGGTGGCGGTTATGCCGGTGGAAGGTACAAAGGGAGTAATACTTACTATTATATTTCTGTTATGTTGGATATCATGGGAGATACCTATTCTCCGTATGTGGATGGATTAGGAAGAAGCAATCCTGTAATTCGTGCGGGTTATAATATTGGATTATTCCAGGGAAGAAGAAAGTAGGAGATGTTTGATGTTTTGTTTATTCT
>JBDSOE010000171.1:0-5857 GCA_039915005.1 Ginsengibacter sp. | reverse complement strand
ATAGCTTGGCCGCTGTTTAAAAAAGAAAATCATCTCCATGCTTTAAAAAGAGAAACGGCTTTGGTGAATTAGTGAGTTTTTGAATGGCGGATTGGAACGCTCAATGTCATTTAGTTAAGACAAGAATGTCACCCGTTCCGGGTTTTAGAGCTTTTGGATACTTATTTTTCTATAATCATGTCAGCCGTTCCGGCTTTAATCCTGAAAGGATGATATGATTATAGTCTGAAACGGAAAGTGCTTTAGAACCCTGAAAGGGTGATATGATGCATGTAAAATCCTTGACTAAATGACATTGGCGGAACGATTCGGCGGTCTGAGCCATTAAATAAGACAATCTTTCAGATTGCTGTAGAAAGCGTCCCGACCGGATAAAAACCAAACGACTTATATGAATAAGCAATGGTAGCATTTTCACATTTTTAAATTCTCACATCCTTCCAGGGTACCATCTTAAAAAAACTTCAAATGCCATAGGGTTTTTCCCATACAAATTATCCAGCCTGCTATCTGCATGATACAGGCTAAACTGGCTGCCCCCTGCCACCTTCGTTTTGTTTATTTTAAATAAGTCATAATTAAAACCAAGCGTAAACGCATTCACCGGAAAAACGGCATCGTGCCCATATACATTTTCGTCCAATACCAATTCCTCCAAACTCTTTTGCACCCAATCGTATCTGCCATATAGTACCAATTTGTTTTTTCTCCATTCCCCTTCCACCAAAACAGCATTTTCACCATTATGGCCTTTTATCTTATTCATTCCCCAAACTACCGTTGCATTTAAGGCACTATTATTTTGTAAAGGCAAACTATAAATAGCTGAAGCTGTGGTGCGGTTGACATCACCGGTATGCAGGGTTTCAGGATTTTTTAGAAATCCATGAGATACCTGCAAAGCCCAGTTTTTAGAGGGATTGTAAGATACCCTTCCACTCCATGAATCGAACAAAGGCTTATCAAAATCATAACGGTTTTCATCAGGTTCTCTTCCTGTAAAAGAAGAACCTTCTATTTTAAAATCGCCATAACGGATGCCCAATGTTGCTACGCCAAACGTGATATGAGTGGCATCAATCCAATGATGAGAAATGGGCGCATCGGGATTGCTGATCGCGGAAGGGCGGTGCATAAAAGCTACCGGGCCAAGCGCGGGTTCGCCCGGATAACCGAGGTAAAGAAACACATCTGATTTTTTTGAAAGCGCCTGTGAATAGCTCACGGACAATTCAGAAAATAAATCGTGGGGGTGCTGTCGGTCCACCAAAGGTTTTCCTTTATACGTTTCACCACTCTGAAACAGCAGCGGATAACCGCCCCCACCCACCGTCAGCGGATCAAGAGATAACATAGAACTGAAATGAAATAAACCATTTTCACCCAGCTTTCTTTGCCCCATAAACATAAACCAATTTGGGGCATCCAACATGTCATCGCCCCGCGAGCCTTTGTTAGAAAAATCCTGGCTATTGTACCGCACAAAGAGATTGCCGTGCAACATGTACATCCACTTTTTTGAATGATACATGATACCATACATTGGCGACGCATCGGGTAGCCACGCGGTACCTGAGCCATTCCTGTTCATGGGAAGGTGTAAAGAAAATGCGGAATTCATCGGCGAATGATTGGTGTGATCCATCTGCATTGTATCAGCCTCCGGTTTGTGCAGCGGGTTATCACTGATCATCACCTTATCGTGTTTGGTGGTATCCTTTATTATATGATGTTCATGCTGCGCCAATAAATTATTGCCTGCTAATAGTATTATTATTAAACTGAAACTTCTTTTCATTTTTCACTTTTTTTTACAATCCTTTATTTCAATTATTGCGCCAATACTTCAGCTTTATATCCCGCTTTTTCTATCGCTTTTATCACATCGCTTTCAGCAAGATCACCCGATGTAACTGTGAGAATTTTTTTCGGATCCTGCGTATCTACTTTCCATTTATTTATTCCTATCACTTCATCTAATACCGGCGTAACTTTTGCAATGCAGGAGCCGCACATAATGTTTGTTTTGAATTGTAACAGTTCTCCGCCCATTAAAGCGGAAGAAGCATTTTCTTCTTTTAAATTATTATCCATCTTGTCAATTTTTAAATTTTAATTCATAACTCATAACTTCTTTCCCTTCAGCCTCAGGCTATTGCTTACCACACTTACAGAACTCAATGCCATAGCCGCGCCTGCAATCATTGGATTCAATAAGAATCCGTTAATTGGGAATAAAATTCCCGCTGCAATGGGTATCCCAATTGCATTGTAAATGAATGCCCAGAATAAATTTTGCCTGATGGCAGCAGATGTATAACGGGATAACGTAATCGCTTTTTTAATCTTCAAAAGATACGATGAAATAATTGTCATCTTTGCTACATCCATTGCAATATCGCTCCCATGCCCCATCGCAATGCTCACATCCGCCTGTGCCAGTGCATTACTGTCATTGATGCCATCACCCACCATTGCCACTACTTTTCCACGCTGTTGCAATTCTTTTACAAAATCAGCTTTATGTGCATGCAATACTTCTGCTTTAAAATTTTTGATCCCCACTTGCTTTGCGATCGCTTTTGCCGTGGTGGCATTATCGCCCGTAAGCATATAGACTTCTATCCCTGAATCCTGCAATCCGTGTACCGCTTCTCTGGATGTTTGCTTTATAGTATCAGCAATGGCAATTACAGCAAGGGCCTGTCTTTCATCAGAAAAGTAAATCACCGTTTTGGCTTCATCCAGCCATGTATCTGCCGCAGTTTTTAATGAATTATCAATAGAAATAGTATTCATTTTTAAAAGAGAAGTATTACCCACATAAAAGGTTTTGCCATTGATATTTGCCTTAGCCCCTGAGCCGGTAATACTGTCAAAATGATGCACGGGCAAATAGTTTTTTCTTCCCAGATAATTTACAACAGCATCGGCCAACGGGTGTTCCGATTGTTTTTCCAACGACGCTAATTGTGGCATATATTCTTCATCATTATTCAGCCAAAGTATATCAGTAACCACAGGCTTCCCTTCGGTGATGGTTCCCGTTTTATCCAGGATAATGGCATTTATTTTTTTAGATAATTCAAGGCTTTCCGCATCTTTAATCAATATTCCATTTTCGGCGCCTTTGCCAATTCCGGCCATGATGGCTGTAGGCGTAGCTAAACCTAACGCGCATGGACACGCGATAACCAAGACCGTAACAAGCGCCAATAAACCATGAGTCAATCCATTATCGCCGCCAAAAATAACCCAGATCGTCATGCTTAAAACAGCAATCCCAATTACAACAGGAACAAATATTCCCGCGATCTTATCTACCAGTTTTTGTACGGGCGCTTTACTGCCCTGTGCTTCTTGCACCATTTTTATAATGTGCGCCAGCACGGTATCTCCGCCAACTTTATCAGCAATAAACTGAAAGCTTCCTTTCTGATTAATGGTGCCTGCAAACACGGTATCTCCTTTCATCTTTTCGACAGGAGTCGGCTCCCCGCTGATCATACTTTCATCCACAAAAGAATTTCCTGAACTTAATTTTCCATCCACCGCAATTTTCTCTCCGGGCTTTACCAAAATAGTATCACCCACTTTTACGTTGGTAATCTTTATTTCCGTTTGATGGCCACCTTCATGCACTATGGTTACAGTTTGTGGCTGCAGCCCTATTAGTTTTTTTATAGCCGATGACGTATTCCCTTTTGCTTTTTCTTCCAATAATTTCCCCAATAATATAAATGCGATAACTACTCCGGCTGCCTCAAAATACACATGCGGCGTGATACCCCTGCTTAGCCAGAATTGTGGAAATACGATATTAAAAACGCTGAACAGGTAAGCAATCCCCGTACTCATAGCTACCAGTGTATCCATGTTTGCAGAGCGGTGTTGTAATTGTTTCCATGCGTTAGTAAAAAATTGTTTCCCGAAAACAAAGACGATGGGTGTGGCCAAAATCCACATAATGTAATTTCCGTATGGCATGTTCATAAAGAACATCCCGATAATTATTAACGGAACTGACATGATCAGGGCACTGTACGTTTTTACTTTTAAATCATAAAATTTCTTTGCATGCAAATCTCCCAGCGCATCCTTCGCTTCTTCACTTTCCTCAATCATTAAATCGTAGCCTATGGATTGCAGAGCAGATTTTAATTGTTGCGGATTGGTTATGGTTGGAATGTATTCTACCAGTGCCATTGCATTCGCATAGTTAACAGCAACGCTTACCATACCGGGCATATTTTCCAAAGTACTTTGTGTGCTTGCAGCGCAGGAAGCACAGCTCATATTCAGAACGGGGAAAGACTTTTTTATGGTATCTACCTCATAGCCCAAATCACGAATGGCTTTTACTGCATGGGGCAAAACTTCCATATCGCCGTTTGTATTTATAACGGCCCTATTGTTATTCAATTCCACCTTGTGCGAATTGATGCCCGGAACTTTACTTAAACCTTTATCTACAATTAAAGCGCAATGCTCACTGTCCACACCAGATAAAGGCAAATCAATCGTATTGTTATCTTTCATGTTTCTTTTGTTAATAAGTCAGACGGAGACCGTCAGATTTATACAAATCTCGCATGAAAAGACCGGTTGATGGTATATCCTTTTGGGTAAAATGTATATTTTATTGCTGCCTTACCCTTCTCTCCTCAGGAGGGGAGGTGAGCTGCCATTCAGAAAACATTTCCAGGCTTCGTCTTGTTTTCTTTTTTCCAAATGACATGTATTTCTTTGGCAAGTTTATCCACTTCTTCCTGTAAGCTATTAAATTTTGAAGTTAATTCTTTGTAACGTGCATAATTTAAAAAATCCTGTAAATCATCTGTATCTACCGACGCGGGCAGGCGGATAATTACTTCTTCTTTTGTTCTTTCTACTACCATGTTATCTTATCGTTATAGTGTGCCGAAGTTACCAATATATATGTCAAGTTCAAACGCATAAGTCATTGAAGTATTGTTACAAAATGAGTCACCTCAAACTTTGTCAATAGGTTTCCTGTGTAGTGATCCCAAAGATTTGAATTGCGTGGGTGTCATCCCGGTAAGTTTCTTAAACTGCCCCGAAAGATGCTGGGTGCTGCTGTATCCAAGGTTCAGCGCTATTTCACCCAATGACAGCTCGTTGTAAACAAGCCTCTCTTTTATCTTTTCTATTTTCTGAAGAATAAAAAACTGCTCAATGGTAACCCCTTCCACTTCTGAAAATAATTTACTGATGGAAGAATAATCTTTAAAGATTTTTTTGGTTAAATATTTATTAATGCTGAAATGGTCTTCTATATTTTCATCCTGCACCTTTTGAATCAGTAAGGTTTTTATTTTGTCAATCAATTGTGTTCTGGCATCGTCTAATAATTCAAACCCTACTTTCTGAAGCGACTCAGAAAAATTCTGCAATTGTTTTTTGCCTGGCGTTTTTACCAATTCAATTTCACCAAGCTGCACATATTTTGTTTCAATTTTATGCTCTTTCAAAATCTGCTCCACGCTCATGATGCAACGGGGACAAACCATATTTTTTATAAATAATTTCATTACTTTTTATTGAATCAAATTCATTAAATCTTTACCAAAAAATTTTAAAAGAGAGATAGTGTTTTGTTTGTCAGGTGCCACTCAGAGAATTTTAATGGTGGGGGCTTCTATTTTCTAAAATGTGTGCAACGTCCAAATCAAAACTTATTTATTTTGGAATCCTTATTTCCTTTCCCTTTATCTTCTTTTGTTGAAGCCTTATCTTTCTTTGACGTGCCGGCATCCATTTCATTTTTTACATTTTCTTTACCGTTATTAAATTCCTTCACTCCTTTACCTATGCCACGCATGAGTTCGGGTATTTT
>JBDSOE010000167.1:0-5169 GCA_039915005.1 Ginsengibacter sp. | reverse complement strand
TTGATGATTTTTAAAAATATGACGCAGGGTAGAAACGCTTAAGTCAAATTTTTGGGATACGGCGGCAGTGCTGAGGTCAGCAGTAAGATTATTTGACAGGTATGCTTTTATTTTCTCCACCCGGCTTTGCCCTTGGCGTGTTTCATTTACTTCACTTTGTATTTGATTTTCGATGCCCATAAAGCATTCTTTCATGGAAGGATGATTTATAGCAAATGGATTTTCCCGAAAGCTTTCAGGGGCACAGATGTAATTGGTAATAAATCCCCACCATTAATGAGGCCGGTAAGGTGAGAAATAGTGTTATTACGCCGATTTTTAGTAGCGATACGCACATTTTTGTTATTGGTACGCAGTGCCTGGGGTGATACGGTGTGTAGATTGCCTGCCTAAATAAATATATATGAATACGAACAGAAATCATGAAATCTCATTACCCCAGGCCATAGAAATGACCACGAGGTACAGGGCCCGCCGGCCCGGCAACTTTCCTGTCTGTGAAACCTTTTCCATAGAAGCGGTAAGGAAACTGCTGGCTACGCAGGGGTGTGCCTCTTTAAGGGTTTATTACGGAATGAAGGAAAACATGGATACGGATGCCCTGCTGGTGGCCGTAAATGCTGCGGGTGAAGACCTGTTGCCTGCTGCCAATGCCACTGCTTCGCTGGTGGATGATCCAATTATCCTGGAAGACGGATACCGGTGCCCGGAAGATTGTCCGCCTCCTTCTTCCCTAAATGAGTAAGTGCTGAAGAGGTTACTTATTCGCCGGATTCACCGGTGCCTCTGCCCGGTGAATTTACCGGTAACTACCGGGAGAAAATGAAACAGTAAGCGGTATAAGAATTTACTTCACGAACTTTACACAGGATGGAAAATTATGTAATCAAAATAGCTTTAAATCATTCCATAATTATTGCGGTAATTATTGGAATGATACGCTTTAAAAAATTGGCCGGTGATTTTTATCCCTTCCTTCTGGTGATACTGGCAGGGTTGATGAATGAATCATTAAGCCTGGTATTGATCTATACTACTACCGGCAGCAATACCATCAATTCCAATGTGTTTGTTTTGGTGGAATATGCACTGTTTCTGTGGCAGTTTTACAGATGGGAAGGCGGCCATTATAAAAAATATTACCTGCTGGCCGGTATAGGACTGGCTATATGGGTAGCGGATAACCTGGTGGTAAATACGCTTACCCAGAACAATTCCCTGTTCAGGGTTTTTTATTCCTTTGTAATCCTGTTTTTAAGCATTTACCAGATAAATAAGATCCTCATTTTTGAGAATGATAATGTACTGAAAAACGCTTGTTTTATCATTTGCTTTACCTTTTTGTTTTACTATGGGATGAAAGCATTTGTGGAGTCTTTTAACATGTTTCACCTGGGGCTAAGCAAGGGATTATTGCAAAGTTTATGGATAATTCTTTACTTTGTAAACGTTGTTGCCAATTTACTATATGCGATAGCCATATTATGCATACCTCCGAAACTAAAATTTACCTTTCCCTATTGACCGGCATATTGGTACTGGTAATTGTGGTAACTTTTTTTGTGGTTACCATCGTTCGTTACCAGCGGCGGAAGGCAAGCTTTTACCATGAAAAAATAAAAGCCCAGTTTTACTTTCTTGATAAGGAAAGGGAACGGATTGCTTTTGACCTGCATGATGATGTGGGGGCCACTCTATTTTCTTTGAAGCTAAAGCTGCAATGTGTTACCAGCACGGATAAAAAGGACATGGCTATTATTGAAGACTCCGAGGCGCAGTTGGATGGGGTAATTCAAAGACTGAGGCATATCTCTTTTAATATGATGCCTTCTGTATTGCAGCGACAGGGTTTGGATAAAGCGCTGAAGGAACTGATAGATATGATGACCTACTCAAAGAATATAGTGGTAACTTACCGGTGCGACATACCCTCTTTCGCACAAGAGAAAGACATCCATATTTACCGCATCGTACAGGAGATTATGAATAATATTCTGAAACACGCACAGGCTACTGCAGTAGATTTTTCCCTTTCGGGTAACCAAAGGGAAGCCTTGCTGCACATTCGTGATAATGGCATTGGTTTTAATAAGTACAGAGCGACAAAGAATCCTGTGGGGCTGGGCCTGCATAACATTAGTGCGAGGGCGGACCTGCTGGGGGCAAAGGTGTTTCTTACCACGGGGCAACAAAAGGGGGTTGATTACCTGATTGAAATACCTATGTAATGATAACTGAAAAAATAAGGGTAGTGATTGCTGACGATCATGTTCTGGTCAGGGATGGCTTACACATGTTATTGGATATGGATGAGGGTATAGAAATAGTAGCAGAAGCCTCTAATGGGAAAGACATGGTACAAATGGCCCGTCAATATTCTCCGGATGTGGTAATAACCGATTTGATGATGCCGGGGATGGGTGGCATAGAGGCCATCAGGGAAATGTACCTGTCGGGCCTCAGGAGAATCATTGCGCTTTCCTTTTATGAAAGTGAGCCGTTAATAGTGGAGGCGCTGGAAGCGGGCGCACTGGGCTATATTGCAAAAAATGCCCAGCGGGGAGAAATTATTGAAGCCATAAAAACCGTCTATGATTTTTATCCGTACTATTCCCGATCCACTTCCTCACGGCTGATAAGATTAATTTCGAACAGTAAGTTTAACCCTTATACCAGAACTGCTCCTGTATTGTTTTCAGAAAAGGAAAAGGAAATAATCCGGCTTATTTGCCAGGAGAAATCAAGCGAAGAGATCAGCCAGACATTGCTTATCAGCAAGAGAACTGTGGATGGCTTGCGGGCAAGAATTTTGAGCAAGATGAATGTGAAGACGATGGCCGGGGTGGCCATTTATGCCATTAAGAACGCTATTTATTTTCTGGATGAGAAAGCGTAGCTTGTTACCGGGAATGGTTCTATTTCGGTTTTTCTAAGCATTAAGGTCGGGTGGTGCCGAAACGCTTCATCTGTCTGAATCGTCATATAGATAGATGGTTCAATCGTTCAGGCCGCCGAAGGAAGCGTCCTCCAAAGGAGTCCCCCGGACCGACCGGATAGGTCCCTGCTTATAAAACCGGCTTAAATAGTAAATCCCATATCGACGCCTGATCTTCTCATCAAACTACTTTTGCCTATAACGGTGTTGGCTTTAAGCTGTGCTGCTATTTCCTGCTTGAAATAATATATTTTTCCCTTGTCTAAAGTAGTATAGGAAAGCTTACCGGCCTTACGCAGGTTGGTAACCACACGCTTGCACACCTTTAATTGCTCAGATACATCCTGAGCATCTATGTAAACATCGTCGAGCTTGTAGCCGGGAGGAATATAAAAGATAAATTCTCTTTCGGTACCTTCTGTGCCCTTTGGTACCGGATTAGATGCGGTGTTTGGTTTCGGTATCTGACTTGTTTGATTTTTCATGACGAGGCATTGAATGGGATTCAATGGATAATGATATAAAAATGGATATTAATGATGTGAAATCAAAGCGTACCGCTACTAAAAAACTGCGTAATGATACCTGAAATGCTGCCATTCTGATTTATAAACGGGATGCTCTTAACGAAATAAATTCTTAATGAAATAATACTATTGTCCGACAAAACACATAGAATACTTTACCAATCTTTATCGCCTCACCCCAACCCCTCTCCTAAAGGAGAAGGGCTCAAACCCCTTACCAGAAAGAGCTTCAGTAATAATTAAAAAGATTTTACCGGACAGTAGTGATTAAATAATACTATTGTACGACAAAATTGATGAAACCCTTTACCAAACTATATCGCCTCACCCGAACCTCTCTCATCTCCCGGAGATGGGCTTAAACCCTCCACCAGAAAGAGTTTTGTAGATATAAAATTTTTTTTGGCGGGACAACAATGATTTATAAAAATCTATGGTGCCACTGTGTTTTCATTTCTGAAATTCTCCACTTTGCACATGTCGGGTATTGCAAGCCGGCATCCCTTTATTTGCCCCAAAGTGAGGAGGGAGCGGCGGAGAGGGAAAAATAAAATAATGAATTATGTGGTATTGTATTGAATTGAATGGTAAAATTTTCGGGGATGAAACACGTGCATACTATTGACCGTTATAGTGGGGCTTTGCGCCTGTATATTCAAATTGCAAACAAAGCGCAGGGCACGGTATCTTATTTTTTAATTCAAAAATTTAATTTTATGGCCACATTTGAAAAAGGCATTTTAGGAGGTTTCTCCGGTAAGGTAGGCAATATAATATGTGGTAACTGGAAAGGTATTGATTATATGCGCAGTAAAGCCAATAAGCGCACATTCGTACCTTCTCAAAAGCAGCTTGAACAGCAATTGAAATTTGCACTCATGATGCGTTTTTTGCAGCCTATGTCGGGTTTGCTGGGAATAAGTTTTTACGATTTTGCTATCCGCAAGACGGGTATCAATAGCGCTTTTGCTTATAATTTCAGCAATGCCATTACGGGTACTTTCCCTGATTATGCCATTGACTATTCAAAAGCGTTGGTAAGCAGAGGTAACCTGCCCAACGTGCTGGGACCTTCTGTAGTTTCGGGTGCAGGGAGCATACTTACCTGGAGCTGGACTGATAACAACAGTTCGGAGGCTAAGCCAACCGACCAGGCGATACTGGTAGCCTATTGCCCCGCTATGAAACAGGCTATCTTTACCACCAATGGCGGTGAAAGAAGTGATCTGACTGCTGAACTGAACCTGCTTACTTTTACCGGACAGCAAGTGGAAACTTACATTGGTTTTGTATCGCCAGATGGACACGACGTTTCGGTTAGCCTGTTTACCGGTGAGGTACTGGTAAGATAAACCCTACCGGCTTAAAACGTAACAGGTAAGACTTATCGAAGACTACTGAGCACATCAGTAGCACAAAAAGCTGTCTGCAGACGGCTTTTTTATTGCATATGCCCCCGAAAAATAAAGTGAAGGGATCATAAGAAGTAAGTATCAAGTATCAAGTATCAAGAAGCAAGTAACAATATCTCACATCATACATCTCCGAAAGGAGTCCTTTGGAAAACATCGTAACTCTTCGGATAACCGTACTCCCATAATAATTAATTGTGAATATTAGGTTTCCCTCTACATTTGCAGATTATTTCAAGAAAAGTGAGACAATGGGTAGTTATAAAATTTCATTGTTGAACAATAAAATAGCAGC
>JBDSOE010000073.1:0-10393 GCA_039915005.1 Ginsengibacter sp. | reverse complement strand
GGAGCTTTCGATTTTATGGCGGAAAAAGGATGATGAGAGCCTTAATCCTGTATGGATTTTCAACGATTTTCCTAAACCGGGGGAGGCCTGTTGGAAATTTTTATTAACGGAAAGTTTCTAAAAAAATCCCGGACTACTGCAGAGTTGGCATCCTACTTTATATATCCGTCGTCTATGCAAATAATTTTTGCAGCCTCAGTTTGGTGATCTTGTCCTGCTCGGCTGCTGCAATCATTAATTCATCATGAGGGTCATTGTCTATACGTTGACGTAAAATTTTCAACATTTCTTCGGCGGATTTTCCGGTAGCAAAAACGATAAAAATATAGCCGAAGTTTTCTTCGTATTCCTCGTTGGCTTTTGCCAGTTGCTCCAGAAGCTGCCTGGAAGCGCCTTTCACGCCTGCCTGCTCTTCGCCGGCATACACGTCAGTATCAGAAAACATTTTTTGAATAGAAGGCATATCGCCTATTTTCGGATGATGCTCAAATGCCTCCAGCCAATCGGCGGGATTGCATTCGTACCATTTCTCTTCGGCATATTCCAACAGGTCTATCAGATCATTTACCGGAAGAATCTCCATCATGCTTTTTACCCATGCCACAGAACCGCAGCAATTAAAAAGCAATTCTTTTTTCTTTTGATGATCCAGGCTGTCAAAGGAGGCTATAGTCATTTTGTGTGTAGTCTTCTATTGTAAACAATTTTTATTCCAAAGGATAAATATAAACAAAGAGGTTCTATAGATTGTAAAAAAAGTCTGCTTTTCCCTCAGCCAACTTTACCTGCATGATTTCATTTTAAAAGATGAAGCGCCGGTGCCGGTATTTTCATCGTAATTTTTTAAAATGCTTCTTATCTTTTTTTACTTCTTTTTCATGAGATTTTTCATACGATCGAATCAGTCGCCGGATAAAATTATCTCCCACTCCCAACACCACTTTGATATCATCAGTTTCCACATTTTCCAATGGATTATGACTGATCCCTTTAAAACATTTTACAAATAACATGGCCACGGGCGCCACCTGCGAAATGGTTACGGCGTCGTGCCCCGCGCCACTTACCAATTTAACCACCTCAATATCTTCTTCTTCAATTGACTTCGCTAACAGCGACCTCAGCTCGCGATCGCAGGTAACGGGATATGTTTCCTGGATAAGCCTCCATTCAAAATAAATTCTCCTTTTGCGGCAAATTTCTTCACATATTTTATTTAAGTCTTCATACGCATCCGATAACAATTCTGAATCGGGGCTTCTCAAATCAAGAGTACAATAAGCGCTTCCCGGTATCACATTGATGGCGGCATGGGGCACTTGAATTTTGCCCACCGTGGCCACAATATTTCTTTTCTCATGTGAAGCGTATTCTTCCACGGCTACAATAAAATGAGCAGCGGCGGCCAAAGCATCGGCGCGCATATTCATAGGCACGGTGCCGGCGTGGCCAGCCTCTCCCACGAAATTGATCTCAATCCTTTTTTGCCCGGCAATGGCGCTCACAAGGGCCACAGGGATGTCTTTTTCAAATAAGACCGGGCCCTGCTCGATGTGAATTTCCAGGTACCCCAGCCATTCTTCTGCCGGAATCATATCTTCGGCGATGCGCGTTCCATCCCGCTCCATAGACGCCAGCGCCTGCAATAAAGAAATTCCATCATCATCGTTTAGTTCCAATAAATGATCATCGAAGCTTCCGGCAACGGCTTTGCTTCCGAGGTAAGCGGCATGAAAACGTACGCCTTCTTCTTCACAAAAAGCCACAATTTCTATATTGAAAGGTACCGGCAATTTTTGCGCAATAATGTTTTCTACCAAATTCAAACCGGTAATAATTCCCAGAACGCCATCATATTTTCCCGCATTAATTACGGTGTCAAAATGAGAACCGATTACAAAGGTCCTGGCATCCGGATCGGCGCTCACCAGCCTTCCTCTCACATTGCCGGCATTATCGGTATAAGTATGCAAACCGGCTTCCTGCATCCAGGTCCTGATTTTATTACTACAGGCGATAAAAGATTTTGTGCCAAAAATACGGCTGAGATGATGCTCATCATCACTGCACAATGCGAGTTCCTTTATCCTGTTTTGAATTTTTTGTGCCCTGGTTAAATGGTCTTTCATTTTTGAATTATTTTGATACAAATTATTTTTCTTTGACAGAATTATTTTTCTCCCTTAGCATTATTTTCAAACACAAATTTCCAGATACAGATAAGGCCGCCCGGCTTTCCGCACCCATTGAAAATCATCTAACGTCTTCCCTTTCTTCCACCACTTTTATGACGGCGTTTTGCAACGCATCATTGATCATCACCTGGCAGGCCAAACGATACGTGTCTTTCTTCACCGCACATTTATTCAGGGTGCTCTCTTCATTTCTGTCCTTCGGAGAAAATAAAGTATCCGATTCTATTTCAATTAAGCAAGTACCGCAGCGACCAATACCTTTGCATTCGCCAAAATCTTCCACATAAATTTTTTCATTGATCAGCACCATCAGGTTGCGGAATTCACCTTCATAAACATTGACACTAACTTCTTCGTCAAAATAAGTTAAAGTAAAACTGATGTTGCGTAAATGAGAGGTCATTTTATAAAAGATATACAACGTTTAAAGTAAGTAGGATGGAAGATGAGCTATAAGGATTTATTTTTTATCCAAAACTCATCTTCATAATTATCTTTCAGTACTTCATCGCTGATTAGTTCGCCGATGGCTTTCAATTGTTCTTCGTTCAATTTATTTTCCAAATGAGGAAACAAAATGCGTTCCTCATACCTCACATGTTCATCCACGCTGTTGGCCAGTGCTGATAATTTATCTGGCTGATTGCCCGAGTCCGGAGTTAGAATTTTATGAATACTGCTTTTTATGAAAACATGATCATCAATGGCTTTTTGCACTTTGCTGTCATCTAACCCTGCAAAAAGAATTTCTTCTTCTTCCTTAAAATGCGGATTGAAATGATGATTCAAAAAGTATTGCACATATTTTACCATGCGTTCGGTGGCAGCATGTTGTTTAATACCTTGTCTTAATTTCCAGCAGAACATCAGGCTTGCATGATGATCGCGTGAGAGCTTCGCAAGATTCTCATTTCGCTTCACCGGTTTTTTTTCCATAATAATCAGTTGGGTCATGGGGACTGCAAATATACTTATGAAAATGGTATAAGCTATGGGCAGGGGAAATCAGGGATTATGAGACAGGGGTAAAAGGTTTTGGCTGGTTGGTCTATTTTAATGAAAAGAGCTGAATAATAAAGCAAGCTGAATCCCTCTTTCTCATAAATGAGGGCTTTGAAAACCCAGGTTCTTCAATCCTCTTTTTATTTCGGGGCAACTCATAAATAAATTCCACAATAATCCGCTACGATAATTTTCTATCATCACTATTTGTGGCCCCTGGTCTATAGCAAGGAAAGAGTCGGCAAACCATAAGTCTGATAAATTAAACGCATCAATAAAACCATATTGTTTAAATAATTTATCACCCAATGTGTAATAGAAAAACTTAAGGGCAGTCATTGACTGTTGGGGCGTGTAAGGCAAAGAAGAAATGGCGGCTGTTGGGGAAATAACCCCATCATCATTGGTTGGTGAATGGGCACTGTATCCTGAAATATTATCATCACTTGCGGTGAGCCCCCAACTGTTGTTGCTGTATCCAAAATAATTTTTGGGATTGGCTTCGCAATATTTATAATTGATTAATGAGTGATTGGTATTTTGAGTAAAATAATTGGCGTAAGCATCTGTAAGATCCTTTGGATTAATACCAAGAAAAGAATAATGCGCAAAGAAAAGAGGACCACCCAAAGCAGGCCCCAGCGGCAATTGTATGCCATAATAAGTATTGCCGTTTTTCATGGTTGCGCTGGATGCCCAGCCATTATCATACACAATTTTCGGAATGGGTTCTTTGTTAGAGGATGCAGCTAAAGCATAGACAATTAATGATTCATTCCATCCTTTGATTGGCAAATTCATACCAAAATTAAAAGCGGGGCTCCAATGCCAATACAACACATTTTGATTTCCATTCCTAAACCAGTTCCAATCAATTTCATCATATAAAATATTTATGTTGTCTCTTAGAGAGGTTTCTATTGCATCCGAATTATTAAAGTATTGACGGGCACAAAGTAAGCCTTGCATCAGCAAAGAAGTTTCTACGAGATCTCCTCCATCATCCCTGGCACTAAAGGGAATCGTTACTCCTGTGGCCCCATTGATCCAATGAGCAAACGTACCATGATAGCGGGTACAGTTATTTTTTAAAAAATTTACTATTTTATTTACTCTATCTAAACCAGCAGCTCTTGAAATGAAATTTCTGTTGATGCCCACTAAAATACTCATGACACCAAAGCCTGTACCACCCGTAGTTACCACATCCGGGGTAGCGTTCCTTTCCCTTGCCATTCCCGAAACCGGATGTCCGAAATCCCAGAAATATTTAAAAGTTTGTTTTTGAATTAAATCTAATAATGCCTCATCAGCAACGCGGGGGAACTTATCGGCAGAATCAATACCGGTAGTTATGGTAATGGTTTGAGCGCTTTTTAAATGAACATTTTCTGCTGAGGCTAAAGTGGTAGAAATGGAAATAACATATTTTGTAAGGAATTTCAGGGGCGTTTGAGGATAAATGATAATGCTGCTATCGCCAGCTCCCAACCTGTTTGAAAAAGAAACAGGTACGCCTCCATTTCCATTCCATAATACTCCTGATGAAATGCTTACCTTACTTACAGGCACATTAAAATTAAGCACCACCGCCACCGCTGTATCTGGTATCTTATACATACCGGTTGTATTGGATACATTATTTACACTGGCATTTTTAAAGATAAAATCTTTGGGCTGAACAGGTACAGGCAAAGGGTTAGCCTCTTCCTTTTTTTTACATAAAAAAAGAGTGGAAGGAAGCAATAAAAAAAAGATGACTTTCAATAGCATATTTAGCTTCATGTAAATTTTAAAAAAAATAAAAATACCAGACGATTGCTTATCAAACATGCAGGTATTTTAGGCCGGTAAGTTAATACATCAATGATTACACCCTTTGCCAAAAACTTCCTGATAAATTTTTTTTAAAATTCCTTTAAAAAATAAATTTTTAAATAGAATTATCTTCCCTGTCTTTCCAGTTTAAAAAGAGCACTTATTTCCAGGTCGCTAAAGGCTTTATTATAGACCCTTATTTCATCTATAGAACCGTTCAATAATGCCTGCCAGGATTGATTGCCGGAAAGGCTAAAACCTGTAATAGCGGTAGGGAAGGCGCCTATTAAAACTTGGGTGGGCGTGGGCATTACAATGGGGCCAAATCCTGCTCTATGGCGAAAATTATTGTTTGACACTCTTATATTATTTACATACAGGTCTATATTTTCCGAAGATGCATCATATCGCATTATGTATTGCACCCATTTGCCACCCGCGTTCGCCAGTTGATAATCTTTTCCCACGTCTCCGTAGTCATTGATATTGTCGGCTCCTATTCTGGTACCACCCGGATAAGTTCCTATCCAACTATGGAAACCTATATTTGCGTCAGATGCAGGGCGCCCTGTTTCCGCGGCAATATTTAAAATGCCTAACCAATCGTTTTGCTTTGTAATATCTTTTGCCAATGCAAAGAACTCAGAAGCCTGAGATCCATTATTTGATATATTGACCCACATGCTTACGGTACAACTTGCCAGGGCATTGGGGCTGCTTAATGCAGCAATAGTTGGATACAACAAAAAACCTGAATTAAGGCGTAAAGCCTGGCCTTTGATACCTGAAGTAAATGACGCGTTCAAAACGCCTGACGGAGCAGTATTTGATTTCACTTCATTATTACTTCCGTCAAAACTCCAGTAAGCAAGCAGGTTGGCAGATGCTACCTGGTCTGAATTGGTAAAGCCTCCTGGTACCGGCGGCGGATCTCCTTTTACAATGTTATCGCCATAATCTGCCTTAGTGCATGCTGAAAAAATAACAACAGCACACAACAGAAGTGATATTAAATTATTGGTTTTCATTCTATAAAAATTTAAATTGTATTACCGGAATTTTATTGGTATTTCGGGTTTTGTTTTAATTTTCCATTGCTTAAATCAATTTGACCTTGTGGAATAGGGAACACTTCATTCTTATCTGCTACGAAACCCTTTGGCCCCAGAACTGCAGCAGCCCTTCCTGTTCTGACGAGGTCAAAAAACCTGTCCTGTTCCATGGCTAATTCAAAGCGCCTTTCTTTCCAAACATCATTAAGGGTAACGGTTGCCAAAGAAGGCAAGCCCGCTCTGTTCCTCACTTTATTTATAGAAATAACGGCATCACCCGGTTTTGATAAATTAACGGACGCCTCTGCATTCATTAACAGAATTTCGGCATAGCGCATTATGCGTATGTTCTTTGGCTTTTTGTCTTTAATACCTGAAAGTGGTGCGGATTCTGCTATAGAGCTTACATACACTTTGTAGTTATAGGTTGAATTGGCAACAGAATCCTTTGTGGGAATTCTAAAACCATCCCAAAGGAAGGTACCTACATTTCCGGGCCCATTGGGATTTACCGTTGGATTTACAAAAATAATAGTGCCCGCCTTGCGCGTATCTCCAGGTTCATAAGCACTTACAAGACCGGAACTGGGCGTATTCCACCCAAAACCAAGATCGTCCCAACCTCCTTTTCCCCTTGCCCCTTGTACATTACTATATTTGACGCTAACGGCATTTTCTGAAATGTTGATACCCGTTTGAACCTCAAAAACAGATTCGGAATTATTGTTGCCACCTACTCCGCCTGATGATTTTTCCCTGAAAATAAGATTGTAATCTGTAAGGGTATCTGCTTTATTTTTTACCAGGGAATATAAATGGGAATTAATTACATCGGAGGTAAGATCATACACCTTTTGCCAGTTTTGCTGATACATATATACCTTGGCAAGCAAGCCCTCAGCCGCCCCCTTAGTGGCACGCCCGGTTTGTGTATTGACATCTCCTTTCAATGGAAGGTGGTCAACCGCAAACTGCAGATCGCTGATAATTAATGTGTAAATAGCCTCTTTGGATACCCTGGTAACCAAAGAATCTGAGTTGAAATCTTTTACTCCGGGAACGGTGGTAATCATGGGTACACCTCCAAACATTCTTACTAAATTGAAATAATACAACCCTCTTAAATAACTTACCTCACCTTTTAACCTGTTTTTGGTAGCGGTATCAAAAGTGGCTCTGTTGAGTATGTTAATAGCTTTGTTTGCCAGGTTAATACCCCCATAATGACCTCTCCAAAGGTTATCAAAAAAAGACACGTTTGATGTGGCGGTAAAATTTGCAATTTTTTCTCCATTGGAATTATCTCCTACCACGCTTCCGGGATCCGCATCGTCCGAAGCTTCATCCAAAACGATGCAATAAATAAAACCCACCGTAGTAGGGCCAAAATCTCCGAAATAAAGAGAATTATACACCCCGGTTACTAAATTATCTGCAGCATCCGGATCTTGTAAAACAGCAGCCTCATCAATTTGTCCTTGCGCGGGAACATCCAAAAACTTTTTATTACAACCCGCGGCCAATAATAAGAGGCTGAATACTGAAAAGTAAAATGATATTGTATGCTTCATAATAGTTTTAATTAAAATGATAAGTTGATACCAAAAGCCCATGTTCTTACTGAAGGATATGCATTCAATTCAATGCCTGCGTTTAATGGATTGCTTCCGGCAATTTCCGGTGAAAAGCCCGAATAATTAGTGAAAGTGGCCAGGTTTTGAGCAGTGGCATATACTCTTAATCTTTGAATTTTATATCTCGATAACACTTTTTCTGAAATCGTATATCCTACAGTAAGATTATTAATTCTCAGGAAATCACCGCTTTCAAGAAAATAAGTAGAATTGGGAAGTTGCGTTAAGATGGCTCTTGGTATATCTGAATTGGGATTATTTGGTGTCCATCTTCCGTTGGCTATTTTTGTTTCAATGTTATCTCTTTGATCGCTCCCCACTGACTGCTTTTTACCATTATATATTTTTGATCCGGTGGTGCCATAAGCTCCAACGCTTAAATCAAAATCTTTATAATTAATTCCACCGTTAATGCCAAAGGTAACTTTTGGCTGATAGGAGCCGGAATAGGCGCGGTCAAAATTATCAATCTTTCCATCCGGTTTACCGGCTGCGCCGCTAATGTCTTTATATCTTAAATCTCCCGGCTGTGCATTAGGTTGTGCAGAACCGGCAATTTGCGTAGAATCTTTAAACACGCCATCTGACTGTAATAAAAAGAAACTGCCTATGGGAACTCCGTTGTCAGATTTTGTAGTAAATCCCTGGTTATTGCCACCATCCAGCAATGCCTGTCCTCCATTTAGCCCTATGATTTTATTGGTATTGAAGGCCACATTGCCACCAATATTGTAACCGAAATCTTTGCCCATATTATCTTTCCAATCCAGCGTTACTTCCACTCCACGATTTTCAAAACTGGCAGCGTTGGTAGTATATCTGGCATCCGCATCGGGTAAGGTGCCGGGAATATTTATATTGATCAAAGCATTGTTTACTTTCTTGCTATAGTAATCCACTTGGCCGGATAACCTGTTATTCAAAAAAGCAAAATCCAATCCGAGGTCATACTCTTTGGTAGTTTCCCATTTCACATTGCGATCAGGTAACTGGGTAAACGAAATTCCAAAAACCGGAGTAGGGCCAAAAAAGTATGGCAAGTTGATGGAAGCAATATTTAAATAAGTGTTAGAGGCTATCTGGTCATTACCTACTTCCCCATAGCTGCCGCGCAGTTTTAAATTATCAAATATTTTCTGAGACGACATAAAAGGCTCTCTTGAAATATTCCAGCCAATACCTACAGATGGAAAATATCCCCAATGATTATTGGAGGCAAATTTTGAAGTGCCATCAGCCCTTATAGTGGCCGTTAATAAATACCTTTCGTCAAAATTATAATTGAGCCTTCCAATGTATGAATTACGATGATATTTATCCCCGGTATTATCGTTGTTCACGCTGGAAGAGGTGCCCGTGCCGAGGTACCATTGATTTCTATCCTCAGGTACATCCGTTCTGCTGCCGATGAGGGAATTGAAGGTAAATTCCTCAGCCGTAGTACCTGCCAGCAAACTAAAATTGTGAGCGCCAAAAGATTTTACTGCTGTAAGCGTATTATCCCAAACCCAGCGGGTAGTATTATTTTGTGAAATATTCAATGAGCTTTTTTGCCGTACCTCATTTCCACCCTGGTCTATAAAAACATTGTTGGTACCTATGTTCGCATATTTGTAAGCGAAGGCAGTATTTTTAAAGAAATCCAAATCACTACCAAAAGACGAGCGAAAGGAGAGCCATTTTAACAGCTTGATATCTAAAGCTACGGTGCTTTGCAAACGGTTATCAATTCCACCGCTATAGTTTTTATCTAAAGCCAAAAGCGGATTGCTTACATTATTTGATAAAGAGGTATTCCCATAAAGTTTACCTTGCTTAGCTACTACATAAGGAGCCGCCCGATAAGCGTTATTAAAAACACCTAAGTTTACATCGCGTGAATTGCCCCTGCTATAAGAAATGAGTGTGGAAAGTTTAATGGCATTTGAAATTTTATATTCATTGTTAGACCGAAGGGTGAACCTTTTAAAATCATTTGTTTTTACAATTCCTTCTTCCGTAATATAGCCGGCACTTAAAAAGTAATTTATTTTTTCACTGCCTCCCGAAAAAGAAAGATTATGATTTTGCCAAAATCCTCTTCTTAAAATAGCATCAATCCAATCGGTATTATTGCCTGCGGAAAGTTTGGAAGCCGTTATAAGACTATCACCGGAACCATAGTAGATGCTGGCTTCATTTAAATAATTGGCATATTGATTGGGGCCGGCCATATCTACCAAATGGCTTGCCTCTTTAGCACCGGCGCTTGCATCATAACTAACGATCATTTTGCCTACGCGGCCTTTTTTGGTAGTAATGATCAGCACGCCGTTGGCAGCGCGCATTCCATATATGGCTGTGGCAGATGCGTCTTTCAAAACATCGAGGCTTACAATATCTGCTGAGTTAATATTTCTGATGTCATCTGTAATTACTCCATCTACCACGTACAAAGGATTAGCGCCACCAAGCATGGAGCCTGTGCCTCTTATTCTTACCGTTGGCAGCGAATTGGGTTGGCCGGAACTGATTATTTGCACCCCGGCTACCTTTCCCTGTAATGCCTGCGTGGGAGTTACCACCGGCTGTTTGGCAAGTTCAGGGCCTTGTACAGACGCAATGGATCCTGTAAGGTCGCGTCGCTTTTGTGTACCATAAACCACTACCACTACTTGTTCTAATTGGGTAGCTGCTGCTCCCTGCAAGGTTA
>JBDSOE010000025.1:0-13515 GCA_039915005.1 Ginsengibacter sp. | reverse complement strand
GGAATACACAACCTCTCAAGTATGGTAAATATGTATGCACGGCTTCCAAATACACTAATTGATCTTATGAATTTATTCCAAGAGGATCATTTGTTATCACCAAAGCGGGAACCTACACTTATTCTGGATTTGAGAAAAAAAGTGTCGGTAAATTCACTATTGATGCAAAGGGTAATCTGTTATTTAAAGGTGGCTACCTGGATGGTGGTAAAGCGGAGAAAATTGACCGTCCTGATAAATTCTTCCTGGTATTTCCGGTAAATCCCGATAATCGCTGGACAGCTACTTTTGCGGGAAAATAAAATTTTAGCCAATGTAGGTGTTCCTTTCAAAAATTAATGGCATCGCCGCAGGGTCTTGCGCTATTACTGAACCGTGTCTCTACTCATGGTAAGAAGTGTCAGCAGGATATTACATCCAATAAAGAAAATTATTTATTTTGTAGTATGGCTGTTAGAACCCAGCCATGTCCTGCAAGTGCACAAAAGTCCGGGAGTAGAGACAGGGGGAGTGGAGAAGATAGGATGAGAAAATGAAAATGAATTACTATAAGATTTATTTTAAAGAAGAAGCATAAAAAATTATTAATAATAAATGAAAGCCACCGAAACTAAAATTGAATCCTTTTTATCTGCCAACAAAACACAGTTTGTAATTCCCGTTTATCAAAGAAATTATGATTGGACGATAGGGCAGTGAAAGTAAATTTAAATGATATCCAAGTGAGAAATCCCTTATTTTCAGTAATAAAATAAAATCTAAAATGATCTTCAAATTATTTCCTAATCAACAGGAGGAATTAAAATCAATGCCGGAAACAGGAATGGGATACCAGTTAATTCAGGCAAGATTTAACGGGGAATATACGCTGAAAGAATTGATTGTTTTGAATGAAGAATTGATTGTCGAAAATAACTATCTAAAGAAAGATTACTTAAAAGAAATATTTTCCAAAGGCTTCGATCTTTCTATCAAAAATGCGGTGTACCGGGAATTAAAAGAAATTAAACTGGTAAATGAAATCGGATCTTTCAATCTATTTGAGGACAGTGGTGGTCAATCATATTCTGCAAAAGGAAACACCGTTATATACCCTGATGGAAAATCATATTATGTAAGATTATCTGCCTATGATGATGATAAAAGAATTGATAAAAAAAATAATTGCTTACTGCCCGGTTCATTCACTACTACAAAAAAAGATTATGAGGATTGTGTAAATGATGGAGATGATCCGGTGGAACGTTATGCGCTTCCGAACGAAGAAAAAATTGAATGGGCTTTTCATATTCTTCCACAAGTGAAGGACGGTTATAGGTTTGAAACCGTAAAAGCTGAATTTGGTAAGAGAGGGGGCGGAGAAGAATGTTTTTTTGAAAATGGAACATCTTTTGGTACTTTTAAGAAACAGTCAGACTATGGCATTTTTATCCATGAAATCTAAATTTAAAATACCAGAAAAATTCATTCATCAATTGGTGAAGCTTCCTGAGTCCGGAATGGGATATCAATTAGTAAAAATCTTTCTCGTAGATGGTAAAATTCTTAGAAAACGAAAGTTGTTGAATAGTTCGATTCTTGTTTTAGACCCTGATGAAGACATTTCATCATTTGAAATTGAGAAGATTGAGTTGGACAGATGAGAATAAAGCCAGATCAAAACTAAATAAAGTGAATAATTGAATTGCTTATGAAGACATATAGAAAAGGGCTTACACTTCCGGGCAACTTCAGTAGAATGAGATGTATTTATGATGAGGGGAAGAGTACGAGGTAGAAGTTGATACGGTTTAGGGGATTTTAAGTTACCTATTATATTAGTCGCAATAGTTGATCTATTTCTTTCGTTGGGAATTATCTATATTAGATATATACATGAATCGAATTCCGGGCCTGGTTTATATTATCCAGCATAAAAGTGACCCCTTAGTAAAGACACCACTTAAAATTTAATATCAAGTATGGCTGACTCTTAAACTTAGCTGCTATTACATCTTCTTAATCACCATTTCTTCGGGAACAGTAATACTAAAAACAGAACCTTTCCCGTATTCCGAGCTTACTTCAATTTCAAAACCATGAAAAGAAGTTATGCTTTTTACAATGGATAAGCCAAGCCCGTATCCTTCGCCATCAGTATGTCCCGACTTTTTAAACCGGTTAAAAATGGTTTTCAGTTCTTCCTGCCTGATGCCCGTGCCGGTATCTTTTATAAAGAGAATATAGGGTTCTCCCGGTGCGTAATGTTCACTGAGGTGAATGGAGCCATTTTCTTTATTATACCTGATGGCATTGTTGATAAGGTTGTAGAGCAATTGAAAAAACAAGTCATGATTTACTTTGTTTACATTTACCGTTGACGAAATATCATTGGTAAAACGAATTGATTTTGTTTCCAGGCGGTATGAAAGTTCTTCCATCACTTCTACCGTTAATTCATGAATATTAAGGGTATCTATTCTGGCGAACTGATCATTTTCAATACGTGAAATGTAAAGAAGGGAATGTACAATTTTCTTTAGTCGGTTAAGGGTCTTCATCATCGCTGATATCTTTTCCTGCAGGTCATCGCTGATACCTTCCTCCATCATCAAATTTTCGACATTCGACTGCAGGATACTGATTGGCGTCATCAGCTCGTGCGAGGCATTGGAAGTAAATTCTCTTTCCTTATCAAAAGCTTCATGTATTTTTTCCATCAGGCTGATGAGCGAGCTATCCAGGAATTGGAAATCAATGGTAGAAGTTTTTACAGGAGAAAGCGGCTCTTTAAAGGGGAATTTCCGGTTTAATAGTTTGGTACGCACGATTTCACCAAGTGGCCTTAGCAGTATATGTGTATAGACCAGGTCCACGAGAATACTGAGTACGATCAACCCAATTAAGATGTACAGAGTAAAGCGCTGCAGGAGGATATTATACTGGCTGATAGTGGCAGTGGTTTTTCCGATCTCAAGAAGGTATTTTTTATTGCCGTCCTTTAATTGATGTATTAGTATCCTGTAGTTGAGTGTATCTTCTCCCACTATCCGCTGTGCGGTTTCTATCGTGTCTGTTAAATGGTTGTTGTTGTTTGCAGTAACCAGTGAAATATATTCTTCTTTTAGCATGGTGTAACTGGCATAGGCCACATCGCCCTGAAGGTAATAGTCCACGCCATTCTTATTAATTACCGACAGTACTTTTTTCTTTTGCTGACCCAGGTAATAATTGCTGTATTGAAAACTAACATAGTTCACCAACGAGGGAAGCAGTAATACAAAAAGTACTACTATCAGTAGCTTAGAGAATGTAATAAGTAAGGTTAGTTTGGTCAGCAGTTTCAAAATAGCTACATTTTTATTTTATAACCAATCCCCCGCAGGGTTTGCAGCCAGTCCACAGGAGCATGAGCCGACATCTTCTTCCTTATGTTTTTAATATGCACATCAATGTAGTTGGAATCAGAATCATCATCTGAAAAATTACCCCAGATATGCTCACTAAGCTGCATGCGCGTGAGGGGTCTGTTTTTGTGCAACAGCATATAACTCAGCAGATCAAATTCTTTTCTCGATAATTCAATTTCTTTTTCTTCAAAACGTACTGCCCGTTTGTTAAGGTCAAGGTGGAATTCACCCAATTCCAGCACGGGATCATTATTGCCTGATTTGCGCCGGGAGATGGCCTGCATTCTCGATTGCAGTTCCAGTAAAGAAAAAGGTTTAGGTAGATAATCATCTGCTCCCATATCCAGCCCCTTTATGCGGTCTTCCAGTTTTCCTCTTGCGGTAATAATAATGTAGGAGGCATTGGGACACATTCTTTTTGTTTCCTTCAAAACATCAAGGCCCTCGCCATCCGGCAAGCCAAGGTCAAGCAGAATAAAGTCATATTCATTATCTATCACCAACCTTCTGGCATCCGCAGCAGAATAAGCCCTGTCGCAGAGGTAAAAAGCCTTTTCTAAAAAAGCCATCATCTCCCGGGCAAGCGTTCTTTCATCTTCAATAATTAATACTTTCATGGTTTCAGAACTGGTAATAAAAACTGAAAGTTAAAAAAGAATTTGCTCTTCCTGCAACGACTTGTGCCTCGCTGCTTAATACGGACAATTGATAGGCGGCTTCCAACACATAATGCCCTCTGTTGTAGGCTAGTGGCAATTTAAAGTTATACGACAATACATTGAAGGACGTTGTGGTAACCGTATCACTATGATTGCCATTAGAAGGATTGCCAAAAACAGGGACCGGTAATCCTAAAATACTATTGCGTAATTTTTTTTGTGTAACATAGGTTTTATAAAAATGCTGGGTACCACCCACCACATCTGCTGAAGGGTTAATGGTTACTATATCTTTTTTCCCCAGGCTAAAAAGACTGACCATTTTAGCGATTCCTCCGGTTACAAATGCATCACTGGTTTTTCCGAAAGCATAATCACCGGTGAGGCTTGGGGTGATCCAGCCATCGTACGAAAATCCGATACTGGCATTATCCGCGTTAGCGGCCTGCAGCAACGGCGAATATTCAGGGTAAAAGCTATGACTATAACTCAGGTCTGCAGACAACTTTTTACCCAGCTTAAAATTAACTCCGGCGCCAAGGCTGGCAGCCGATACCGTGGACGTGTTTTCATTCAAAAGTTTATACGTTTGCCCCGTAAAATAGAAACCTGATTTAAGCTGGTAATTGGCTGCTACTGCCGCATAAGGGGTGTTTTCCTGTGCCCGTTGCCCGTAATAGCTGGCATTATTTGAATAAACTGCCGCAAGTGTCAAGGTTGATTTTGCATGTATACTGTCTGAAGTTGCACTGGCTATGCTATCCGTTTGGCCGAAACAAAGTCCATTGCTTATGGCCATGACAGTAATTAATATAATTGATTTCATAAGGTTATTTCTTTTAGTTTAATGAAGTACCCGAATAATGGGTTTAATTATTTTGGGTTTGATTATTTTAATCGGGTTTACTTTCACATTAACCGGTATAGGCACTGGTTGTTTGCGTGCTTTGGGAACCACTTTGAGAATATCCTGAACCGGTTTATCTGTAGTACTCACTGTATTTTTTGCAGGCGGAGGTAAGGTGTCTGATTGGATTGGATTGATGACAGTATGATTGAAAGTAAGATCGCATAGAGGTTTACCTTCACTCGCCAGCGCCCATTTGGACGTGGTTATCATAATAAAAATTCCTATAAAACCTTTCCACATATTGACTCCTTTCATAACTCTATTTTAAAAACAGGTTTTGCAAAATAATGCAAAACCTGTTATTGTTTTAATTTACCTGATTTTAATACCGGCCCCTACTTGTGTTCCTGTTTTTATAGAAACTGGTTTTGCCTGAATAGTGTGTACAGATGCAACCTTGGCATGTGCAGCGGCAGAAGAAGTGGTCTTTACTTTCTTATCTGCTTTGATAGCTGCCTGGTTTATTAAAGATGCATTCCCTTTTGTAGTAGAATGAGCGGAGCCGGAAGCACTATGGCCTTCTGAGGCAATATTGCTGATTATTTGTCCTTTGTTATTAGCCGTTGCGCTAATAATATTGTTTTCAACCTCTACTTTCCCTTTTGTAGTTGAATGAGCGGAGCCAGAGGCACTGCGGCCTTCTGAGGCAATATTGCTGATCATTTGCCCTTTGTCATTAGCCGTTTCGCTTCTATTATTATGCTCGCCTGCTACTTTCCCTTTTGTAGTTGAATGAGCGGAACCGGAAGCACTGTGGCCTTCTGAGGCAATATTGCTGATCACTTCCCCTTTGCTATCGCCGTCTGCTTCTATGTCTTGTATTTTGGCGGCCTTAGCTTTCTTTTCTTTTTTTATTTTAGTATGGGATTTGTGCTCAGCCTTACTTACTGCATGGGATTGAATACTTGTGGCAGAGGAAGCGTCAGCCGAACTATTTACCTCGCTGCCACTCTTGTTACTTTTGATGGTGGTGTTATTCTTAACTGCCTCATTGTTTTTTACAGTTGTTTGTGAAAAAGAGGTGGTTGAGAAGAATAATACAATTGCAAATAATAATGTCGTTTTCATAATTTGTTTTTTTTAGTTAATGATTAATTACGAAAACAAAAGTAGAAGCCCTACATGAAGAGAAAATGAAAAATGGAAAAGTATTTTTATTGATGATGTAGAAATTGTTTTGATCCGGCTACTTCCTGTTCAATCTTCCGGTTTATAACACTAAGGTACAAGCGAAAATAGGGCATAGTGGCTGTATTCATACTAATTAGTTTATTTTACTGTGCCGCCTGCTTTGGTGGAATGCTTTTTAATTTAGCTTCGGAAAATCTCTTTGACCTTGCAGGTTTTCTTTTGTTCTTTCCCAATGAGCATGTAGATGAATTTTAAGGCAATTAATTATAATTACGCATTTGAATTGAAATATCTGGTTTAAAACCTGCTTTCTGAAAATAAGATTCTTTGTGGACGATCAGCACTATAAAAAAGTGGGCACTCTCATTTGCCCGATTTTTTAGTAAAGTCCTTTTGAGAACACTATGTTGTGGCTAAAGCGCCCTTTTTAGTCCTTTAATTTTAAATGAAATCTTGCCCTATATTTTAAAAGTACTTTGCCATATTTTAAACAATTAAGTTTGCATTTTTTTAATTCTATTTTTACTTTGTACTTCATACTATAAACAACCTACATTAATCTTATGAAAGAAAAATTGGAGGAATTATCAGGTCATTTGGAAGGTGAATTATTCTTTGATGACACATTGAGAATCCTATATGCCACAGATGCTTCTGCTTATCGTGAAATACCGCAGGCGGTAGCAATACCTAAATCGGTGGCGGATATTAAAAAACTAATCGCTTTTGCATCGGCTAATAAAACCTCACTTATTCCAAGAGCGGGAGGTACTTCTTTGGCGGGGCAGGTAGTGGGCAAAGGGATTGTAGTAGATATCTCCAAACATTTTACAAAAATAATTGAACTGAATAAAGAGGACCATTGGGTACGTGTGCAACCAGGGGTTATCCGCGATGAATTAAATATGTTTTTGAAGCCCCACGGGTTTTTATTTGGTCCGGAAACTTCCACTGCCAACAGGGCCATGATTGGCGGAATGGTGGGTAACAATTCCTGTGGTTCTAATTCAATTGTGTATAGAAGCACGCGCGAGCATCTTGTAGAAGTGAAAGCCCTGCTGAGTGATGGCAGCGAGGTAACATTTAAGTCTTTGGGATTAGACGATTTTCATCATAAATGTAAAAGCGATACGCTGGAAGGGAATATTTATAAAACCATAAGAAGCGTGTTGAGCAATTATGAGAACCAGCAAGAGATCAGAAATGAATTTCCAAAGAAAAGTGTGGAAAGAAGGAATACCGGTTATGCCGTGGATGTTTTACTGGATAGTGCTCCCTTTACCGCAGGTTGAGGCGATTTTAATTTTTGCAAACTGATAGCCGGCTCGGAAGGAACCCTCGCCTTTATAACAGAAATAAAACTAAATGTGGTTCCCCTGCCTCCGGGAGAAATTGGATTACTATGTGTACACTTTAATTCGATAGATGAATCATTAAGGGCCAACCTGATTGCCCTTAAATATAAGCCCGGCGCCAGTGAATTGATTGATCATTTTGTTTTGGAATGTACCAAAGAAAATATTGAACAAAGTAAAAACCGTTTCTTTGTGCAGGGCGATCCCGATGCGATCCTCGTTATTGAATTCAGGGGAGCCAATCGTGAGGAGATAACTTCTATTGCCCGTGAATGTGAAGAAGAAATGCGTGCTGCCGGAATGGGGTATCATTTTCCCTTATTGTTCGGAGAAGATACCAAAAAAATATGGTCGCTAAGGAAGGCAGGGCTTGGCCTTTTGGGCAATATTCCCGGCGATGAAAAAGCAGTACCCGTAATAGAAGATACGGCTGTTGACGTAAACGATCTTCCCGCTTATATTGCAGACTTCAATAAAATTTTAGAAAAATACAAATTGAGTGCGGTGCATTACGCACACGCCGGATCAGGAGAATTACACCTTCGGCCCATTATTAATTTAAAAACAAAAGAAGGGAACCGGCTTTTCAGAATTATTGCAGAAGAGATCGCTACACTGGTAAAAAAATATAAGGGATCCTTAAGCGGCGAGCATGGCGATGGAAGATTACGCGGAGAGTTTATACAACAAATGGTGGGGAAAAAGAATTATGAATTATTCAGGAAGATCAAATCTACCTGGGATCCTCAAAATATTTTTAATCCCAACAAAATTGTGGATACGCCGCCGATGGATACCATGCTGCGTTATGAGCCCGGGCGTAAGGCTCCCGTTTTTAAAACTGTATTCCGGTTTAATAACCAGAACATTCTGCAACACGCTGAACAATGCAATGGCACCGGCGATTGCCGTAAAACACATTTATCCGGCGGCACCATGTGCCCCAGCTATATGGCCACCAAGAATGAAAAAGATACTACGAGAGCAAGGGCCAATATTTTACGTGAATTTCTTACCAATTCTGAAAAGATAAACCGATTTGACCATGAAGAAATTCATGAGGTAATGGATCTTTGCCTTAGTTGCAAAGGGTGCAAATCTGAATGCCCTTCCAATGTGGATGTGGCCAAATTGAAAGCTGAATTTTTGCAACATTATTATGATGCCAATGGGGTTCCCTTCCGTTCCAGGCTGATAGCCAATTTTAATAAAATATCCCAATTAGGTTCATTGGCTCCCGGAGTTTTCAATTTTATGGTAACTACCGCGCCGTTCAGCACGCTGATAAAGCGCTTTTCCGGCTTTGCATTAAAGCGTACCATTCCTACTATACATAAGATCAGTCTAAAAAAATGGTACCAAAGAAGGAAAAGAAAAGAAAGAGCAGAAGAAAATAAGGGCGCTAAGAAAGTGTATTTATTTTGCGATGAATTTACCAATTATAACGATACGGATATTGGTATTAAGGCCATTCTGTTATTGGAGAAACTGGGATATGAAGTGGTGATTCCGGAGCATGAGGAAAGTGGCCGCGCCTGGTTGTCAAAAGGATTAATAAAAGATGCCAAGGTAATTGCCAATAAAAATATTACACTTTTAAGTAAAATAGTAACTAAAGACACGCCTTTAATTGGGATAGAACCTAGCGCTATACTCACTTTCAGAGATGAATACATTGACCTGGCCGATGATGATAAACTTGCTTCTGCCAAAGCCCTCGCCAGAAATGTTTTTTTTATAGATGAGTTTATAGCCAAAGAAATGAAGGAAGGAAATATCAGCAAAGACCAGTTTACCCAGGAAAAACGGTTGATAAAATTGCACGGGCATTGCCACCAGAAAGCTTTATCGTCAGTGATGCCGTCTGTAAAGATGATGTCGTTTCCTGAGAATTACAGTGTAGAAGTGATCCCATCCGGTTGTTGCGGTATGGCGGGTTCTTTTGGTTTTGAAAAAGAACATTATGATCTTTCCATGCAAATAGGGGAGTTGGTTCTGTTGCCAGCCGTCCGCCAACTGGCAGATGAGGTAATCATAGCTGCCCCCGGCACCAGTTGCCGTCACCAGGTAAAAGATGGCACAGGAAAAAAAGCGTTGCATACTATTGAAGTTTTGTATGAAGCGCTTAAGTAGAAGGATTTTGCTGTTGTATAATTTTGATATAAAGGTATTGCTGTCGTATGCATTTTACTACCTGTAGCCTTACTGTTTTTGGCAGGCATTCCGCCATAGATAGTAGTAGAATAATAGAAATAGTGCCTAAGGGTGCCGCAATCTTTGCTATTTGATCAGTACAAACGTCCCTTTCAGATTATAAGGCTTGCCGTCAACATCTAAAGCCTTTAAGACCCATACATAGCTTCCTGTGGTGCATTCTTTTCCTTTAAAATAACCATCCCATCCTTTCGTCATGTCATTGGTGGAAAATACTTTCTGTCCCCAGTTATTATAAACGATAAAATAAGAAAGCGCTTTTATGCCCACATAATAGGGTTTCAGCAGATCATTCAGCCCATCCCGGTTGGGTGTAAATGCGGTGGGTACATACAGTGCAGAACCTTTGAAAGTAGTAACCTTCACAGAGGCGGTATCCGTGCATCCTTCGGCAGTCTTTACTGTTAACAGGTAATTTATATCGTCCGACACATTACCCATCGGGTTAGGAATACCAGGGTTGCTGAGCCCTGTGGCCGGCGACCATGAATAGGAAGTTCCGCCACTACCGTTTAACTGGAAAAAAGTATCGGGTATCACCAGGGTATCCTTCCCTGCATCTGCATGAGCCATGTTGATGAATATATTCTTTGTAAAAATACTTTCACATCCGTTAGTTGCAAACGCTTCCAGTTGTACGGGGTAATAGCCCACTTCCGGGAAAATAAACCGGGTATCTTTTTTGTTGGAAATAATCCCTTTGCCAAAGTCCCATTGCCAGCTATTGATAGTCGTAAGCAGGTCTTTTTGTTCACCTGAAAATGAGACCGTTGAATCTGCACAGCCGTCTTTGGTTTCAAAACTTATTTCCGGTACTTTTTTTATATTGATAGTAGTGGTACTCACATCGGAGAAACAGCCAATGTCGCTGGCAACTTGTAGAGTAATAGAATGATTGCCCACTGGTAACTTAGAGAAGTCGGGCTTTTCTAGCAAAGAAAAAGGAGTGCCGTCCAGTTCCCATTTCCAATGATTGATGGTTCCTATATCCGCGGTGGCATTTATTTTCACCCGAGGCACTTTCGTTTCGCAGGTATCAAAAAGCACAAGAGAAAGAACTGGGTTATCACCAACGGTAACCATCCTGGTAAAGGGCTCGCTCTCGCAATTATCCATTGCCGTGATGGAATGGGTTACTTTGTAAACGCCTGGTTTTGCATACGCATGTGGTGGCGGATTGGCAAGTGTACTTGATGTGCCATCGCCAAAATCCCAATGATAACTTTTTATGGTGGTAAAAGAAGTGGAATTATCCGTAAAGCTGACGGGCGTACCGAGACAAACGTTATCGTTTGCCAGGCCCGAATTAAATACCGGGTTAAGCGCGGTACAAAATTTTTGGAGGTTGCCATCTCCGCCGGTGGCGGCGCTAAAACCCCAATACACCATTGGGTCATTCCTAAAGATGGTGGTTACCAAATCGGTTACGGCAGACAACCGGAGGGTGCCGTCAAAATAAGTACTGATAGTGTGAGTGACTGCGTCCCATTTTATTCGCAGCACATGCCAGTTACAATCTTCCACATTATTACTGGTGGAAGAGGCCGGCACCGGGCCGGCGAGATCATTGCCATGTACAATCACGCCATTGGCCTGTATGCTAATATGGTCATAGTCCGGATCATTATCCTCCACATTTTTCCATGAATCTACTACTACGCCAATGGAAGGCGAAACACCGCTAAAACCCATACCCCCTCCGGCTACGCCAAGGCTGGTACTTACAGGTTGCAGGATAAAGGCAATGCCGTCGGCACCATCTGCATCACGGCAGCCCGGGTAAATATTGAATGAGAAGTCGAAGGAATTGCGCAGGTCAATCTTGGTGCTTTGCCATACACTGCCGCCCTGCCATAATTCGTCCCTGGTAAGCAGGTAGCAATTGCAGCTTTCCTGCGTAGCACTACCATTCAGGATATATTGCGACCACGAGTTAAAGGGAAATAAAAATACCGAACAACATCCGAGAAATAAACGGGTAAGCCGGATCGTCATGGTAAGTGTTTAGTATAAGTTAATGTCGTTTTGTGAACAGCGATGACCGGTTATTCTTTTATCATTGCCTGCACATGAAACAGCACTTCTGTCCATGCCTTGGCCCCGGTATTGCTCCTGACTCTTCCGAAAGCAATGGATACCCCACCTTTAGGTTTCCAGCCTTTATTAATCCAGGCGCTTACTTCTGTGACCAACTCATTGAGATCAGTTTTTTTAATCACCATGTATTCCATAAAGAATTTTTTTCGAAGATAAGATTATATCAGGGATCAAATAAGAGCTTTTACGGAGAAGAAAAGGGCAACAAACAGATTTCTCAATATTGAAAGAAACAGAATTGATTCAACATTTCCGTTTTATGGACAGGTGGCAATGGCCCTATCGGTTTGGGTGAAAAAAGATACTTCTACATTTGGAAATTGGGTGTAAGTCTGATCAATTTAAATTCTTCCTGTGAAACACCCCCGCACAAATACCGGCCGGGCATTAGTATAATCCAATTACGGATAGGGATTTGAAAACACCCTTACCATTTTATATGTTCATTTATGAATTGTATCAATCCATCGGCAAGCATTTGTTGCTCTTTTACTTTGGGATGCCCTTTTGTTTCTTTATAGGGGGCAAAATAGGTATAGATATTTTGGTCGTGCAATTGTCCGACTGCTTTGCTTACATATACCGGCCAGGGAGAATTCTTCCGGGTAATATCCATATTGCCCAGCATGCAAATAATCTGTGCTTTAGGGTAAGTGGCTCTTATCGTGTGAACAAAATTTTTATAAGCATTGATAATGTCATTTTCATCCGGCGCCTTTGTTCCAAACTTATTTTTAAATTGTTCGTTGTCGGGCATGTTTACAATCCATGAATCGTTCTGCAATAGATTAATAACAACCAGATCCGGGGTATATTTTGAAAAATCCCATTTGCTGGTAGTATCTGTTGGGTCAAGTCTGTTGTACATTTCAGGCATTATCAATGGAAACCAGCTTACCATGATACCAATACCACTTTTGGAAGTGCAATGATATTGTGCATTAAAATACCTGGCTGTTATTGCGGCATACGCGTCATAATTATTTTCATAATAGCCGGCGGGGGAATCCTGTATGGTATCATTTATGGCATATCCGCAGGTAATGGAATTTCCAAAAAATTCTATTTTTCTTTTTGGAAGGGTACCTGGTTTTAATAATTTATTTTTTTCATTACATTCAAAACCATAAAAGAAAGTTTTTCCTTTATCCCATTCAGTACGTTTAAATATTTGTAGGGAATGTTTTCCACGAGGAAGGCCGGAGGCCAATACAATTATTTCTTTTGAAGTATCAAACTGAATGATATAACTCCTGTTGTTATCTATAATTACATTATAATAATTGGAAGTGTCTGTGTCTTTAAATTCACCGGAGATCCCTGTTCCTTTAAAATTTATTTTTATAGAAGTGCCCGGCCACATTAGTACGGCCGCATCAGGGGTGTAAGCGATTCTCCCTTCATAAGAAATAGATTTATCGGAGAAGGATACATATTTGGTTTGTGAAAAACTGCCTTGGGAAATTAAAATAAAAAGGAGAAATAAAGAGAAAGAATGTTTCAACATTAGCAAATTTAATTTGGATAAAAATAACACGAATTCTGGTAGAATAAACCAATGAATCAGGATGGGTCTTTTTGAATACTGAATAAAAGAGGGCAGCCTGTTGCCCGCCGTTTAATTAATAACAACTCTCTTCCATCTACCTCTTTGCCCTTTGCTTCTGTATTGCTTCGGCTATAGTGCGATAGTACCTGCTCGCATAATGGCCCCTATTCCTATTTCCCACATCCACCTGCCCCGGGCAAGCTCCTATTTT
>JBDSOE010000010.1:0-16337 GCA_039915005.1 Ginsengibacter sp. | reverse complement strand
AAATTTCCATTATGTGCAAATTTTTGAACATAACAAATATAAACACTTTACCCCAGTTTTTGCTGGGGTACACGTGGGGGTACAAAATAAGTTGTTCACACTTTATTTCATTTTACCTTATTTTCCTTTGTAACACTTGCCTGTGTTGTGTTTCATGGAAAAGTTAAGTAGTAAAAGATAAAAGTTAGTTATAGTATAATAGGGTTTGGGTTCAACTCCCATCCCGGGTACTTCCTTCTTAATACCGCTTTTTTAAAGCGGTTTTTTAATTCGGTAAAGTCAATCTTTGCTATACTTTCAACATCTCATCTTTCTTTATTTCTTGTAAGAATCTCTTCTCTTCAAAAATCATATACACATTTTTACACGGTTACAATTTTCTTTATTAATTTAGTTGTTGAAAAGTATCCGGGTAATGAATCTATTTCTGACTCCACATTTTCGATTCTGAATATTACCGGGTAAACTCTTTAAAGTTTTATATCCACCAAAATCATATCCTTTTGTTTGCTTTTTTTAATTAAAGAAAAGGCGATCATTCTCTTATCTAACCGGTGATTTTAAACTTTAACCCCCTTAAAACATTCAACATGAAAAAGAGTTTACTTTTCAACCTTTTTGTGTTTCTCTTTTGCATAAATATTCATGCACAAGTAACTCAAATTAATAACAATAAAAGCCTGGAACCGATAGTCCCGTTGAGTAATAGTAAAGTAATTGCTGTTTCCAATATTGACCAGACTTTGTGGGTTACTGATGGCACACTCGCCGGAACTATCCCGCTTTCTGCCACTATAACTATCTCCGGATCTGGCGCTGTGCTAAATGGAAAATACATATTTGCCGGTAATACCGCTGCCACAGGGGATGAGCTTTTTATTACAGATGGAACACCGGGAGGTACTTTATTATTAGATGATATCATAGCCGGAGCTACAGGAAGCGCTCCTGCAGACGATTTTGCCATGCTAAATGGATACTTGTATTTCACCGCTGTAACAGCGGCTACCGGCCGTGAACTCTGGAGAACCAATGGTACCCTGGCTGGCACTTCTCTGGTAAAAGATATTTTTCCCGGAGCTACAGGAAGTAATGAAGCGGACACATATTATATATCTGCCGTTGGCAATTATCTTTTGTTTGCCGCCATGGACGCCGTTTCTAATGGTGTTGAGCTATGGAAATCAGATGGCAACATTGGCAATGCTGTTTTGGTAAAAAATATTAATCCGGGGCCTTCTTTATCTTCCAATCCTAAATTCTTTTTCCCTATTAATGGAGTCATATTATTTGAAGCTACTGATGCAGCGCGGGGCGATGAAATATGGAAGACTGATGGAACTGAAGCCGGTACTACTATACTAAAAGATATTAATCCCGGCGCAGACAGTTCCACATTTATATCATTGGAATTAGCTCCGGGCTTTTCTTTTCTGTTCCCTGTTTTTGTATCCTTTCATACATTTAATAATTATGGTTATTTTATGGCAAATGATGGCACCGGAAATGTGGGAATATGGAGGACAGATGGCACGGAAACAAATACTACTCTTGTAAAGGAAATGCTAAGTGAAGCAGAATTGTCCAACTTTGGTTTGGGAGTTTTATTGTTCGATGCCTTTAACCTGCCGGGTAAGTTTATGTTTCCTGTTTCAGATGCTCAAACCCGTTTTGAACTATGGGAATCTGATGGCACTTTAGCCGGAACAAAACCTTTTAAAATCTTTCCGGTTAATGCCAATAATGACATCCCTATTATCTATGTGAATATAGATTATAACAGTACTACTCAAATGCTTACCTATCCTCTGTTTAATGGAAAGTTTTTCTCTTCTGCCCGCGATGCGGATAGTAATGAATTATGGTCAACCGATGGTACCATCGGAGGAACGGGTAAAGTAAAAAACATAAACCCTTTGGGAAATGGAATTGAATCTGAAAATGCCAGCTATTTATATACCACCAGCGGATTGTTTTTTGCCGCAAATGATGGCACCCATGGAAATGAATTATTCAAAAGCGACGGCACATCCTTAGGGACATCCATGGTTCAGGATATATACCTAAACGCGGGAAGTGCTGACCCTGTATTGAGCTCCATTTTTGTAAATCGTAAAATTTTATTTACGGCCACTGATGGAGATAGCCCTGAAGCCAGGGACTTGTTTGTAGTGGAAGGGAATTTTACTCCGCTGCCTGTCCAACTCTTAAATTTTACAGTCTCGCAAAATGGGGATGATGCTTTATTGAAATGGAGTACTTCGCAGGAAAAAGATGCCAAAGACTTTACAGTACAGGCCAGTAGCGATGCGGTGCATTGGGAAACTAAAGGAACGGTGCCTGCCGCAGGTAATTCGTCGGTAAAGATTACTTATTCTTTTACAGATGCCAGCGTTATGAACAGTGGTAAATCTTTAGTTTATTACAGGTTGGTTGTAACGGATATTGATGGCAAATCTGCCAACAGTAAAATAATTTCTTTGAAATTAGAAGTGGGAAAGTGGAATGTACAATTGATAATGAATCCTGTAAAAGATAATCCCTCACTTTTGTTTACCGGAGGCAATGGAGTAACTAAAATTTCCATAAGAGATTTGAATGGGAAAACAATTTATAACCAGCAATTGCAAAATGCCAATGGGCTGGTTTCATTGCCGGTTAATTTGCTGCGCGGGTTTTATATTTTATCTGTGATAAATAATAGTGAAAGAAAATCAATCAGGTTTATTAAAGAATAAGCAGGGCTTTACAATTTAAAGGATGCCTTTCAAAATGTGGCAACCTTGATCCGTATTGCGATTGCCACCGTAAAACTATATACTCCGTTTTTTATTTCATTAGTTCAAAAGCGGTGAAGGTTGCCATTTGGATTTTGGGTTAAAATGTTGCCAGAGCATAAAAGATAATTTTCTGGTGAGTTCCCATGCTTCATTATTGGCATTCCAACTTTGGTCTTTATTGTTTTTTGTACAAATGCAAAGCAAGTAAGGGCGGGCTCCGTTTACATACATCACTTCGCCACGGCTGGCATATACCGCACCGTTTTTATCCGCTACAAAAATGTTGGGTGGAATTTGGGAAATGGCCACGTCATCCCAATACTGGCGGCCCATTAACCGGAGCATTCTTTCACTGATAATTTTGTCAATGATTTTATTTTCAACGATCATCTTCAGTAAAGTTGCCATTTCTTTTGGAGTGGTTTGTCCCCATCCGTATTGGTTCCGGTTATTTTCCCTTCCTTCAGTCCTGCTGTTTACCCTGGTATCTTTCATGCCCAGGCTATCGAGGTATTTGTTGATTAAAGTGCCGGAGCCTGCAAGCCCCTGCAGCCACAGACTTGCGGTATTGTCACTGGTGCTCATCATCAACAATAACAATTTGCTCACCCTGATCTTCTCACCGCTTTTAAAGGAAGCAAGCATATCTTCCCCTTCTGAATAAAATAAAGAATCGGTGTAAGTCATTACCTGTTGGTACTTTAATTCATCATGGGATATCTTATGCATAATGCCAATCAGAATAGGAATCTTCACCATACTGGCCGTTGGGAAAATTGTATCCGCATTTACAGAAGCTGTTTTATTTTTAGAAAGATCATAAACAAACACACCCGCCTCACCATTAAAACCTTTGAGAAGTTGGGTGATTTTATTTTGCAGAAGTTTGTCTGTTTTTTGTGCACTAACCGAAATGTAAAGAAGGAGGAATAGGAAGGTGCATAATTTTTTCATTCTTTATTTTTATAAAGATGAAAGTAAGGAATGATTTTAGAAAGAGAGGGAATTGATTATGGCAACCGGCTTCTTTTCTATTCTTTTTGCAAAAAAAGCTACCCGGTTTTAACCCGGATAGCCTTTTTGGTTTCAGTGATATTGGAATAGAATCAGTTTTAATAAATTTATTTATTAGCTGAATAAGCCACCCTTTTTCAATTCGCGGGTGCCCTGGCCGATTAAAAAACCATTTTGATAAATTTCAATTTTATAATTTCCTTGTTTAAAATGATTTCCCGGTGCAAAGCCGAACTGAACATTTTTTGTTTTAGCTGTTTCCAGGTTAACGGGCAATTTAGCGGTGAAGGATTTATTCTCCTGGTTACGGGTGGTGAAGGTACCTGCACCGGCGGCACTGGTTACGGGATTGCCGTCAGGGCCTATAACCACTACATATAAATCAGTGGTGCCGGGTTGTATAATACGGTTATTTACATCAAAACTTACTACTAATTTATCTACACGCTTTGCCGTTACTTTCACTTTTTCTCTTCCGTTACTTTTTACTTTAACCGGGGTAATTGAAATATTGGAAGCATTCAATGTGGAGGCTATATCCACTGTTTTTTCGAGACTTGTTTTAATAACATTAGTTGAATCGAGGTTGCGAGTTAACGTTGCCTTATCTGCAATTAAAACTGTTCTCTCCGTTTTTAAAGACTCATTTTCCTGTGTTAACATAGCTACCTGTTGTTGCAAATCTGTAATTTGTCCGTTCAATTGAGCGATCAATGTTCTTGCCCTTGATAGCTCAGCCGAAGTAGCATTTTTCTTATTAAGAATGCTGCGGATCTCAGCTTTTACTTTGGCGATATCTCCATCTTTGTCGGCTAATTTTGTTTTCATATCCGCATTCATGGTAGTCATAGAATCCAAGCGCGCCAATGAAGCATCAAAGCTGTTTTGGATGTCACTTTTTTCCGTAGTTACTTTTGCAATTTCGGTTTGTTGTGCCTGCAAAGCCTGACCATTTTTGTTATTGTTGAAAATTAAAAAACCTCCCATAACCAGAATCCCAGCAATCAGTAATCCAATGATAAGGTTTTTAATGTTTTTCGGAGATCGGTTTTCCACCGTGTGGATAGAAGTGTTTGAAGTGTCCATGTGTTTGTTTTATTTAATTGTTTAAAATAATTAGGGGATAGATTGGTCCTTTATTTTTTGAATGATTTTATTGAATAGGGTAGTATAGCCGAAAATCATGCCATCTTTTAATTTTACCTCTTCAAATGCAGGAAAATAAAAAATAAAAAACTTCCTTATTAATTGGTTTGCAGAATATTCTGATTGAAAAAATAAAGACGTTAAATAAAATACAACAGCAGTTTTTTATTTTATTTTAAAGTAAAAAGAGAGGGTAGTTTTTCAGAGCAAGGAGGTTCAATTTGCATCTCTATCTTTTTTCAATTACTTTTAGAATAATTAAAATTAGAAATTATGTCGTCAAATTCCCGTGTCTCCCGAAGAGTAACCGCCGTGTTGGCTATTGTATTCTTTTTGCCCTCATTCATCCTTTTTATAATGTGGTCTTCTATTGGTTTACGTTACGGTAACATCGGTGAGTTGGAGAAAATGGACATATATCTGAGTTATTTTCCAGGATGGCTTCAGAATAGTACAGTTATACACGTTATTTCTTTGGTGTGCTGCGTGGTGGCCATAACCCTTGCTGCAAGGAGTTTTAAGAAGCATTTATTATGGGTGCGGGTCATGATGCTGATGGTGGTAGTGGTGGCGCTGTTTATTATTCTGTTTGATATTTTTCAAATGGTTTGATCCATGATTTTATTGATATTCATATTCGATGGTGCCCAGTAACCGCTTTTCTTTTGAATAACATTTTTGTATCTCCGGTAATCCTTTATCTGTGTAAGCATACTTCCAGGTAAAATAATTTCTGCCGCTTTCATCAATAGATATCATTTGTTTGGGACCGTCATGTGAGTTGTATTCAAACATGTAATCGGGCAATAATCTTTTAGCCAGTTCATTGTAATGCACTACATCGGTAAGAAGGTTCTTATCGTCATAATAATAATAGTATTTTTTATCGCTGCTATTTCCTTCGGCGTTTTCTTCAACAATATTTCCTTTGTCATCCGTTACAAATGTGATGACAGATAAAAGAAAATTATTTTTCTTCCGTAACATTTTTACGGGTTTGCCATCTTCATTGTAAGTGTATTCATGCGTTTCAGTAATCTGAATACTGTCGCCGTCCGCAGAGGTAGTGGTACCAATAAGGGTTAGCCTTCCCTTGCTATCATATTCGTAAAGCGTAATGTTGGTGGTAGTGGGGGTGGTGTTGGTGGTTTTTATAACCCGACCGTCAGTATTGTAATCTGTTACCAAAAGTGATTGTACAGTTATGTAAGATTTTGAAATCATTTCCGATTGGGAATAATTTTTATTTATTTTTTTTTCGCAGAAAAAGCCTTCGCTTGGCTCATCATTATCTTCAAAGCTTTTTAGTTTTATTGTTTTTATCTGTTGATCTTTTAGCAAGGAAAACTCTTTATTTAGTTTTGAAGTATTCAGAATATCCTTAAAATAATATTGAGCATTTGCGGAAAAAGGATAAAAGAGAATAGAGAAAAGCAGGAGAACGGAGCCGGAAATATATTTAACCATTTCAAATAATATATTTTGATTTGTTTCAAAAATTTGAGGAGTGTAAAATAATCCATTAATCCCGATTGCCACTTTTGTTTACTATTTTTAACCTGAAATTATTAAAATAAAATTGATAACAAGTTGTCTCATTTTCGCCAAAGAAAAGAAAAGAACTGTCTGAACTGTGGCACTACTGTTATTGGAATGTATTGTCATAATTGCGGCCAGGAGAATATAGAACCAGAGGAGTCTTTCTGGCATTTGATAACCCATTTTTTTGAAGACATTACTCATTTTGATGGTAATTTTTTTACTACTTTAAGGGTACTTTTGTTCAGGCCGGGGTTTTTAACGAGAGAATATATTAATGGAAGACGGAGCAGCTATCTCAATCCAATCCGGATGTACCTTTTTACATCGTTTATTTTTTTTCTTGTATTTTTTTCTATTTATAAGATTACTGAAAAGGAAATTTCATTAAGTCCCAACATAGAAAATACGGAGCGAATAGAAAAAATGTCTCAGAAGGAATTTGATGAATATACCAGCACGCTTAATAAAGGAGAGCCTATGACGAGAGAGAAGTATAAGAATTATATAGACAGCGTCAACCGTACCGGCGGCATTCATTTTTCCAACTATATTTACAAAAACAAAATGGAGTATGACTCATTACTGGCAAACGGCATCAAAAAAGATAATTGGATAAAAAGAAAGCTGACGTATAAAGAAATAGCGATCAATGAAAAATATGGTAAGGATCACAAGAAGTTTTCAAATGTTTTTTTAGAGATATTGATGCATAGTTTCCCGCAGATGTTATTTGTTTCTTTACCTTTTGCCGCCTTCTTTTTAAAATTGCTGTACTTCAGAAACAAAAAGTTTTATTATGTAAGCCATGCCATATTTGCCATTCATCTTTATATTTTTCTTTTCATAGTAATGTTGATAATGGCCGGAGTGGATGAACTGCAAGATTATACCCATTGGAGTAAAGTAGGAAGTATAAATGTTTTACTGACGGTAACTATCTTCTTTTATTTGTATAAAGCGATGCGTAACTTTTACCAGCAGCGAAGAGCGAAAACGATTTTAAAATACTTTCTTTTTTTATTTTCTTTTTTTCTTTTGATTTTATTTCTTTTGGTTGTCGTTGTTTTTGCATCCATCTTTCAGGTTTAAATTTTTAAAATGCTTCAGAATATTGATATCAACAGTCTTGTACAAATTATGGACGAACTTAGGGTAAAATGCCCGTGGGACAAAAAACAAACCATTCACACGCTGCGCCAGCAAACGATTGAGGAAACTTACGAACTTGTTGATGCTATTACGGATGAGGACTGGAATGCCATAAAAGAAGAATTGGGAGATCTGTTGCTGCACGTTATTTTCTATGCTAAAATAGGCTGTGAAAAAAATAAATTTACTTTACAGGAAGTTATTGATGGCATCTCCAAAAAATTAATTAAGAGGCATCCGCATATTTATGGAGATGTGAAAGTGAAAGATGAAGAAGAGGTAAAGAAAAACTGGGAGCAGATAAAATTATCAGAAGGAAAGAAATCCGTTTTAATCGGTGTGCCAAAATCTTTGCCTGCAATGGTAAAAGCCATGCGGATACAGGAAAAAGCCAAACACGTAGGTTTTGAATGGGCTACTAAAGAACAGGTATGGGAAAAAGTGGAAGAGGAAAAGAAGGAATTATTGTAAGCGGTAGATTCCGGCAACCAGGGGCACATTGAAGAAGAGGCCGGCGATCTTTTTTTCTCGGTAATTAATTATGTGCGGTTTTTAAAAGTGGATGCAGAAAATGCGCTGGAGCTAACCAACAAAAAGTTTATAAAGAGATTTACACTTATGGAAGAACAGGTACAGCAAAAAGGAATGAAGCTGGAGGAAATGACGCTGGAAGAAATGGATGCTATCTGGAATGAAATAAAAAAGAAAAACACCTGATTTGATTTTTAAGAAGAACGATACTTTTTTCAAAAGAAATAGTTACCTGCTTATTACTGCAGCCTGGCTAATGACCATTTCCTTCATCATTAATAATTACTGGAGCGGAACTTCCACGCCTTTTGCGGTTCAAAAAGAAGTTCAGAAAAGCATTAATAAAAGTGAAAAAGAAATTGCGCAGTTTTATAAGGATACCTCTCTCATAAAAAGTTTGGTGAACCAAACTTACGATGAGCAACAACTCAGCCTTTTGGTTGAAAAAAAATATTTTATTTTTCTTTACAAAATCACCGCTTCTGATAGGCCCTTCCCGGTTTTTTGGAATACACAAATTATTGAACCGGATTCTACATTGCTTAATGAACATGAGGGAACCGGGTTTAGAAAGCTGTTGAATGGATGGTATGTAACTCATAACCTATCTTTTCAAAATTCAGACGGAACGCTTTATAAGGTCGTTTGTCTGGTTCCTGTAAAATGGGATTACTATATACAGAATCAATATTTGCGCAACACCTTTGTGGCGGTAAATGGCATTGAGAAAGCGTATAACATTAGTCTGACGCCCACCCCACTGGTTATCAAAAACACGGATGGAACGCCGCTTTTCTACCTGGCGCAAATAAGTTCTGACCCTGTAAGCCATGATAACGGATTCGCCTTATGGTTTAGAATTCTGGCTGCCATACTTATACTCTTTTTCATTCACGCACTTTCTAATTTTATAGTAAAGAAACATGGCTTTTGGGCGGGGCTTTTGCTGCTCACAGGTTCTTTATTTTTATTAAGGATAGTCAGTTATTATTTACCTGTCCCTCTCAACTTTCACCAGTTGGAATTGTTCAGTCCTTCGGTATATGGCTCTAATTTTATTTTGAGGTCACTGGGCGACCTTCTTATCAATTCTATGTTGTTTATCTGGATCGTGCTTTTTATCAGGTATCATTTCCGTTACGATTTTTCAGAAATGAAGTTCAGATTCCACTGGCATAAATATGCGGTGGTAGTCATTATCTCTATTTTTATGATCGCGTTCACGCTTATCTGTGGAAGTATTATCCGGAGCATGGTGGCGGATTCACAAATTTCGTTTGATGTTATTAACTTCTTTTCTTTAAATTTTTACAGCGTTTTTGGTTTTATAGTTCTTAGTTGTGTGGCTACGGGATATTTCTTTTTGATTCAGATTTTTTTACAGCCGCTCAATACTTATCTGGCACCTAAAAAATATTATTTGTATTTTTCAATCGCTGTTTGCGGATTGATTTTTTTAACGCTGCGACCGCATTCTGTCAATGTTGCTTTCGATATTTCTCTTTTACTTTGGCTGTTGCTTTTTATATATCTTTTGAATTTTAAAGCGCTTCTGCTTCAGGCCTATCATCTGGTTTCTTCTAAGTTTATTTTCTGGCTTTTCTTTTTTTCGGTTTCTATTACCACGGTTATAGTATTTCAAAACCGATCGAAGGAATTGGAAGAAAGGAAACATTTTGCAGAGAACCTTGCCAATAAAGCAGATCCCTCCGGCCCGGTGATCATGAACATTATTCTTACTGATTTCAGAAATGAATATCTCTCTGATATTTTTTACAGGTTTAAAATACCTGTTCAAAATAAAATTTTAAAAGACAGTTTGGTAAACGAAAATTTTTCGGGCTACCTTAATAAGTACGATACTAAGATTTATACTTTTAATGCAGAGGAAGCGCCTTTGTATAATGAAGATTCTACCAATTTTAATTCACTGAATGCCATCATTCAAACACAGGGGAAATCCACAGGTATTCCTGATTTGTATTATTATGATGTTTCTTATGACCGGTTTAATTATATCAGTAAAAAAGAAATTACTGATACTTCCGGAAACAATCAGGGCTATATTTTTATTGTAGCCAAGCCCAAAAAATATAAAAGCGACGCCCTGTACCCGGAATTGTTTTCAATAGGGAACAAAAATTCTATCGAAAGCTCTAACGTTTATGCGTTTGCCATTTATAATAATAATCAGCTAAGCGCCAGTTATAATGACTATCCTTTTACCACCAATATTGATAACAATGCTTTTACTTATAATGAATTTAGAACCGTACATAAAAACGGATATGAAGAACTTTGGTACAAGGCCAATGCCGATAAAGTAATTGTGATTGCGCGCCAGGACAGGTTTTTTGTGGAATCTCTTACTTTGTTCGCTTATTTATTTTGTTCCTTCCTGATGATTACTATTTTTTTTAATCTGGTTGGCCAGTTTTTATCTGATCGAAAAAACAGGCCCGATGTTAAATCGTTCTGGCAGTTTACCATCAGAAACCAGGTGCATGGAACTATTATTTTAATTAGTATCTTTTCATTTTTGGTAATCGGAGTTACTACCATACTTTTTTTTATAGACCGCTATCATAGTAACAACCGCGAAAAACTAAGCCGCACCATTCATGTAATGGAAAATGAATTGCGAACCACTATTGATACTATTTCTGTAAATGATTTACAATTAAAGAGTCTTGATAATGTGGCTCCTAAAAAACTGGAAGAGACCATAAATAATGTTTCTGCTATTCACGCCACTGACATCAACCTTTATGACCTCAATGGAGACCTGAAGATTTCTTCGGTTCCCTTGCCTTACAACAAAGGCATTGTAAGCGAAAAAATGGATCCCTTTGCCTGGTATCATTTAAGCAAATTAAAGGATGCACAATTTTTCCGGGAACAGGAAATCGGGAGCCTGAAATATCTAAGCAATTATTTGCCGGTGCGCGATGAGAGTGGACAGGAATATGCGTACCTCAACATCCCCTATTTTGAATCGCAAAATAAACTGCAGGATGAGATTTCTAATTTCCTGGTTACTATCATTAATTTAAATGCGTTTATTTTTTTAGTTGCAGGCATTATCGCGTTGTTTATTACCAACAGAATCACCCGTTCGTTTTCCCTGATAAGCGATAAAATGAAGCGGATTAATTTACAAACAGGAAATGAAGAAATCGTATGGAAAAGAAAGGATGAAATAGGAGACCTGGTGAATGAATATAACAAGATGGTAAGGCAGTTGGATGTAAGTGCCCAGTTATTGGCCAAGAGCGAAAGAGAAGGCGCCTGGCGCGAAATGGCAAGACAAGTGGCTCATGAAATTAAAAATCCCTTGACACCTATGAAATTGAATTTGCAATACCTGCAAATGGCCATTGACAAAAACTCGCTTGATGTAAAAAATATTTCCTTGTATGTAGCCAATATTTTGCTGGAGCAAATTGAGCACCTCTCAAAAATAGCCAGCGACTTTGCACAGTTTGCCAATATTGGGAATACGAAAAATCAACTTTTCAATATTAACGAAACGCTTGAAAACGTGATCACCCTGTATTCAACCAACGAGGAGATTCGTATCAATGAGCATCTTTATCCTCATGAAATATTGGTGGAAGCTGATAAAACCCAAATCAATCGCTTGTTCACCAATCTCTTTCAGAATGCGGTTCAGGCGGTTCCTGAATTTAGAAAGGTAGAGATAAACATCAAAAGCGATTTGATAGGCAACAAGGTATTGGTTTCCGTAAAAGACAATGGTAATGGAATTCCGGAATCCATGAGCGGCAAAATATTTATTCCGAATTTTACAACCAAGTCTTCAGGTACTGGCCTCGGCCTTGCAATGTGCAAAGGGATTGTAGAAAAATTAAATGGAAGGATATGGTTCGAGACTACAGAAGGAGAGGGGGCCACCTTCTTTGTGGAAATGCCAGTGGTGATGGAATGATTTTTAATTGACATGCCCGCTAATTTTTTAGATGGGCCAATTTCTTTTCAAACTCTTGCAAACTAAAACTGCTTAAATTATTTTTTGAAGTTACCATTGCTTTCTGCGCTACCAACACTCCATACCTTGTGTTTTCAAATTCAGCTATGGAATGGGCATCTGGATTAATGGACAACAAAACATTTTTAGAAAGGGCGTATTCCATCCATTGCCATCTTATATCAAGCCTGCGCGGGTGGGCGTTAATTTCTATAATTACATTATTGGCTGCGCAGGCATCAATTATTTTTTTATGGTCCAAAGGGTATCCTTCTCTGCTTAGCAGCAATCTTCCAGTCATGTGCCCGAGAATAGTGGTGTGAGGGTTTTCAATGGCCTTCAGTAAACGCGCCATCGCTTTCTCTTTATTCATTTTTAAATTGGAATGCACCGAGGCTATTACCAGGTCAAAGGTAGAAAGTATGGAGTCGCTATAATCCAGGTTGCCATCATTAAGAATATCGCTTTCAATGCTTTTAAAAATTTTGAAAGGGCTCAGTTTTTTATTGAGTTCATCAATCAACTGATGCTGTGCTCTTATCCTCTCTTCATTCAGTCCCTGCGCATAAGAAGCAGATTTACTATGGTCGCTTAAAACAAGATATTCTTTGCCACTCTTTTTACACGCTAAGGCCAATTGCTCCGGCGTGTGTGATCCATCGCTCCAGTTGCTGTGGCAGTGTATGATCCCTTTAATATCGCCGGGTTGAATTACTTCGGGAATTTTATTTTGAGAAGCAATCGGAATAATACTTTCGTATTCTCTTAAATAAGGAGGAATGTATTGAATGGCCGCCTGTTCAAAAATAGCTTCTTCATTATTTACTCTTTTGTAATCAGGAAGAAGGAAACGGCTTTTAAAAGCGTTTACAAATTCAGCAGTGCCGGTAGTTTCAAATACTTTTTGAATGATAGTATATGTGTCTGAAGCGTACAATTTTATTTTTATTCCATTGTTGTATTGAAGCAGGAGAATGGCATCTTCTTCTTCCAATAATTCAAATTTATCTAAGGGTTTTATTTTTTCTAAAATAAATTTTTTAGAAAATGGAATTACATAATCAAGCACGTCCACTGTTTCTGTGTGCCTTGCAAAATCGCCGGAAATTTTTATTTCTTTGGAAGAAAATAATTTTTGTAAAAAAGCTTCCAGCTCTGCTGCCATATCTTCCACCTGTGCAAACAAATAATTCCCTTGCTGGCTCAAATAAAACAGGATAGCCTCTGTTACATTGTTCTGCGTTTTTTTACCAAATCCTTTGTAAAGCGAGAGGCGATTTTCATTGCATGCGTATAATAATTCACCCACATTTTCTATGCTCATTTCTTTCCAGATCAATGAAATTTTCTTTGGCCCAAGTCCTTTTATTTTTAACATTTCAAAAATGCCTTCCGGAGTTTTTGAAATCAAATCTTCAAGTATTTTCATTTTTCCTGTTGATATAATTTCAAAAATTTTTTTCCCGGTTGCTTCTCCGATTCCATTTATTTTAAAAATATCATTTTCAGAAAGCGTGTACAGGTCCACCGTTAGTTGGCCTATTTTGTAGGCGGCAATTGAATACGTTTTTGACCGGAAACTATTTTCACCGTGTATGTCCATCAACTTAGAAAGCAATGAAAACTGGTTGGCTATTTCTTTATTTTCCATGATTAAAAAACCGAAAATTAATGAAGTAAAATAATAACGGGCGTTACATCTAAACGGCAGTAACAATAATTTGTAATCGTTTGCTGTATTGCATCCGGTATAATATAGATCAAAAAAAAGTCCCGAAACTTTCGGGACTTTTAATTATCTGCAAGAAAAATTTTATTATTTTTTCTTAGGAGCAGCTTTCTTAGCAGCGGCTTTTTTAGGAGCAGCTTTTTTAGCTGGAGCGGCTTTCTTAGGAGCAGCCTTTTTTGCAGGAGCGCTTTTTTTAGGAGCGGCTTTTTTTGCAGGAGCGGCTTTCTTAGAAGCAGCCTTTTTTGCAGGGGCAGCCTTTTTAGGAGCGGCCTTTTTTGCAGTTGCCATGTTTTTAGAATTTAATTGTTAGTAAATAAAAACTAAAAATAAAAACAATTTGTTAACTGCCAAAACTTATTTGAAAAATATTATGCAGTTGCTTCCACTGCATTCACAGAAACAAGAGTTTTATCACCTTTTGTTTTTCTAAATTCTACAACTCCATCCGTGGTTGCAAAAATGGTAAAGTCTTTTCCAAGGCCTACATTTTTACCAGGATGATAAACCGTTCCGCGCTGACGAAGAATGATGTTTCCTGAGGTAGCTGCTTGTCCACCAAATATTTTTACTCCTAATCTTTTGCTTTGTGAATCACGTCCGTTTTTTACCGAACCTTCACCTTTTTTGTGAGCCATATTCTTGAATTAAAAATTTAAAACTTTTAAAATGAAAAATGTCTTTTCATTTTATGTATGCCTTTTGCTTAAGCAATATCCACCACTTTTATGTGTGTGTATTGCGTACGATGGCCATGCTTTTTTCTGAACCCTTTTCTTTTTTTCATTTTAAAAGCGATTACCTTATCGCCTTTAACAAGTTCATTTACTATTTCTGCTTTTACTTTTACAGTAGCATCACTTCCTGTGGAAACTTTTCCATCAATATCCTGTAAAAGAACTTCAGAAAATTCCAGTTTATCACCCTGCTTTCCTTCAAGATGGGGGACATATAAATTTTGGCCTGGTTGTACTTTAAACTGCTGGCCGGCGATTTTTATTATAGCAAACATACTTTTCCAATTTTTGGAGTGCAAATGTAAGGGATTATCCTTGATTTTTATTATTAAAATCTATTGGAAATCTTCAAAAGAAGAGTTTCAAGCTAAATTATTGGCTTACAGCACGTAAGTAATGGCTAAATTCTTTGTTTAACCATGTTTTTTTACTTTCGCTTTTTTAAAAGGAGGCAATGAATAAGATAAAAAAGGTTCTGCAATTTGGTTTCAGTATTTATGGTTTTATTTCTTTTCTGGCGATTATGTTTCTCCTGCTGCCTTTTTTTATAGTAGCATTTTTACAAAAACCGGTTAAGGGAGGCAACCTGATTTTTACCCTCTCCCGGATTTGGGCAGATGTGTTTTTCTTTATGACCGGCATCAGGCATTGGACTATTTATGAAGAGCCTCATGATAAAAATACGGAGTACATTTTTGTAAGCAACCATATTTCCTACCTGGATATTCCGATGATGATGAAAGCAATACGAGGACAGAATATAAGAATTTTGGGCAAGGCAGAAATGACGCGCATCCCGATTTTCGGCTCCATTTATAAAAGAGGAACGGTATCCGTTGACCGGGAAGATCCACACGCCCGTATCCAAAGCGTAAAAAGACTTATCACTTTTCTTCATCAAAAGATTTCTGTTTTTATTTGTCCGGAAGGCACTTTTAATATGACGCATAAACCGCTGAAAAATTTTTATGACGGAGCTTTTCGTATTGCAATAGAAACGCAAAAACCCGTTCGTCCTATTTTATTTTTAGATACTTATGACCGGCTGAATTATGAAAGTATTTTTTCACTCAACCCGGGGAAATGCCGTTCGGTATATCTGGCACAAACCTCAACAGAAGGATTAACGGTGAAGGACGTTACGCTTCTTAAAGAAAAAATTTTTAAACAAATGGAAGAATCGCTGATAAGGTATAAGGCCGGTTGGATAGATAAATGATCTATAATAAACTGAGGGGTACTAGCTCAGATTTTGTGTACAGCCATCCTTGTGCCGGGTTACTATCAATAACATTTAAAATCTTGTTTTCTTTCTATTGCACTTGCTCGCTCCTCATAGGTTCACAGATCGAATGGTTTATTTTTTAAAAAACTTATCCTGATTCCATGAATTTGCATTATTAATTATGTATTCAGAAATTTGTTTGTATGGTTTTTTATGACGAATAATATGATGTAATGGGTAAATAATAATGAGGCAATAAATTTCTCATTACAGAAATTGCCCTTCTTCTTCTAATTCAAAATTCACGGTTTTGTACTTTGAATAGTATCTCTAATTTGATGCAGCAAGGTAAGTATAATGGGAAAAAAGTTATGGTCGTATAATGTTATCTTTTTATTAGCTTTACTCCTATAACCTATCATGCAAGAAGATTTATCATACGATATAAAGTTGCTTCTAAAGCAGGCAGCGGAAGATGATGAGCAGGCCTTTCGTGCGG
>JBDSOE010000262.1:0-5339 GCA_039915005.1 Ginsengibacter sp. | reverse complement strand
CAATGCTAATACATTTGTTTTTTGCAATATTCACAGGTGCCATCGGAAGTGATACACGAAATGATTACATGGTCACCTTTCTTAAAGCTCCTGACTCCGGAGCCCACTTCTTCAATCACCCCCACTCCTTCATGGCCAAGCGTGGTACCCGGTTTGCAGGAAGGCGTTTTGCCATGCAAAATCCCCAGGTCTGTTCCACAAATAGTAGTCTTAAGAATTTTTACCAATGCATCGGTTGGCTTTTCAATACCCGGTCTGGGTATTTCTTTCAATTCTATTTTTCCGGGGCCGCCGTAAACGAGACCTTTCATTGTTGTTTTCATGACTTATATTTTAATTAAAAATGAAGATTGTTAATAAGCAGAAGGTTAGGGCACAACTTCCATTCTCCCTTATTTCAATTTTTAATACAAATCCATGTCTGTACAAATTCTGGTTCGATTACTTGCGTTACATGAGTGTAATTTTATTTCTTCCCAATTTTACCAATCCTTCATCTTCCATTTGTTTGAGAAGGCGTGAAACTACTACACGAGCTGTTCCAAGCTCATTGGCCAATTGCTCATGCGTTACATACAGTGTTTTGCTTTGGGTATGTTCGCCTTTCTTTTTAATAAAATCCAACAATCGTTCATCCATCTTTTTAAAAGCAACTGCATTTACTACTTCCAATAATTCTTCGAATCGCTTATTGTAAAGCATGAAAATATAATCTAACCATTGCGGGTATTCTTTAATAAAAATCCAAACTTTTTCCATTGGTAAAAAGAGTATTTCAGTATCCTCTTCTGCCATTACTTTTACCTTGCTCGACTCATGATGCATGCCTCCAAGGAAAGACATAATGCAGCTTTCACCTGCTTTTAAATAATAAAGTAAAATCTCTTTGTCTTCTTCATCAGTCCTCATCACCTTTGCACTCCCTTTAATAACTATTGGGATAGCGCGGATGTTGGCGTTTTCGTTTAAAATAATTTCTCCTGCTGAATAGTTTTTCTTAATGCTGTGTTCATACAGCTTTTCTTTAAGTTCGGGCGAAGATTGAAAGGGCATGATGTTATTTAATGATTCCATGATTCTTTCAAAGCTAAAGCCTTTTTGAAATTAAAAACCTACTATAATCACATAAGAGACTGATATGAATCATGTATATCTAATTGCTAAAACTTGTTTTCAGGTTAACTTAATGATTTTTTTCTAAAAGCAAAAGATACTTTTTAACCTTGTTGAAATCATGGTTCAATTCCAATTTCTCCCTATCTCAGCAAAATGAAAATCCTGAAAATCTATTGAGGTTCTATACTTTTATTTTTAACAACAACCTTTATTGGAAGGAACGCCAAACTTATCTAAAATTTTTTCTAAAGGACAAAATTTGGTGAAGGAAGATTGTAATAAATTGACCCCAACAAAAACGGCTAACCATATCCATTGGATGTCTATAAAAAAAGTCAATAATGCACTTATCAATACCATGGTGCCGGCTACGGCTCTTACAATTTTCTCTCTCATAAATACTAGTTTTTAAAATAATAAATAGTGTGATTTTTAAAATGATACAAATTGAATTATAAACATCCGGTATTCTTTAAGGCTTGTTACAATTAATAGTTTCATGTTTTTTTTTTAATTGATCTCTGGAATGGTCTCACAAATTTTTTCCTTCTTATTGCGTTCCATTTTATAATAGAGCAGTGGAACCACAATCAGAGTCAGGAAGGTAGAGGTAATCGTTCCCCCCATCAAAGAAATGGCCAGCCCCTGGAAAATCGGGTCGAATAAAATAACCACATCTCCCAATACCACTGCACCTGCCGTTAATAATATTGGTGTAGTTCTTACTGCACCCGCTTCCAGAATTGCTTGCTTCAATGGGATTCCATCTTTTAGCCTGAGCTAAATAAAATCAATAAGTAACAGTGAGTTTCTTACCATCACCCCTGCAAGCGCTATGAATCCTATCATGGAAGTAGCGCTAAAATAGGCACCCATCACCCAGTGGCCTACTACAATACCAATAAGCGACAGGGGTATGACTGATAACATCACTATCGGCACTTTGAAGTCCTGAAAAAATGCTACGATCAACATATAAATAATAATGATGGCTATTAAAAATGCAATTCCTAAATCACGAAACACTTCATAAGTAATCTGCCATTCTCCGTCCCATTTTAAGGTGAAATTATCTTCCGTCTTGGGTTGCTGATTGTACTCTTCTGATAAAGTATAACCCGCAGGCAATTGAATATCTTTTAACTGGTCAGATACTTTGCTCATCGCATAATAAGGGCTTTCTAAATTACCCGCCATATCAGCTAAAACATACACTACTCTTTTTTGATTTTTACGAAAAATACTTTTCTCTTTTATGCCATTGGTTACCTGAACCAGATCGCCTATTGGAACCGCGTTTCCCTGTTGGCCGATTATTTTTAAATTGAGTAACCCTTCAATTCCCGGTTTATCAGCATCCGCTAATTGCAACACAATATTTTGCTGACTAAAAGAAGCGGGCGTATGCAGCACTCCCACATTTTGCCCGGATAAGGCAGCATTCATAGTAGCTACCACTTGCGCGGGCGCTATGCCATAGCGCATGGCTTTTTCCTTATCCACTTCAAAATGATATTGCTGCTGATCGTCTTCCACCATCCAATCTACATCTACCACATCGCTGGTGGAAGCAATGATTCTCTTTATTTTATTGGCCAGAATTATTTGCTGATTATAATCAGGGCCATACACTTCCGCCACTATTGTAGAAAGTACAGGTGGCCCTGGTGGCACTTCCACCAACTTTACATTTGCATTAAATTTTTTGGCGATTTTCTGTATGCCTGGACGCATGTTTTTCACAATATCATGGCTCTGGATTTTACGATTATTTTTACTCACCAAATTCACTTGTATATCCGCAACATTATCGCCTTTGCGCATATCATAATGTCTTACTAAACCATTAAAACTTATTGGCCCGGCAGTACCTACATAACCCTGGTAATTGGTTACTAAATCCTGTTGAGAGATGTATGCAGCCAACTCTTTAGTTACTACGGCTGTATTTTCTAAAGTAGTTCCTTCAGGCATATCTATGATTACCTGAAATTCATTTTTATTATCGAATGGTAACATTTTTACTGCCACTGATTTGGTATAAAACAATGACAAGGAGCCCAGCAATAATGCAATCACACTCAACATAAAAGCCCAGCGTTTCCATCTTGTCTCCAACAAAGGATTAACGAATGCTCTGTAAATTTTATATATACGGGTTTGCTCTAAAATAGTGGGTTCTTTTTCTTTACCTTTCTTTTCTTTTTCTCTCAGGAAAATATATCCAAGATAAGGTGTTAGGGTAAGCGCCACCACTAAAGACAACAGCATCGCAATAGAAGCGCCAATTGGCATTGGGCTCATATATGGCCCCATCATTCCTGAAACAAAAGCCATCGGCAGAACGGCCGCAATCACCGTAAACGTAGCAAGGATAGTCGGGTTGCCCACTTCATTAATTGCATAAATAGCAGCCTGATGAATGGGTAATCGTTTCAATTTAAAATGACGGTGCATATTCTCCGCAATGATGATGGAATCATCCACCACAATACCGGTAATAAATACCAATGCAAAAAGTGTAATCCTGTTCAACGTGTATCCCATTAGATAATAAGTAAACAGCGTTAGCGCAAAAGTTACCGGCACCGATAAAAACACTACCAATCCGCCTCGCCAGCCCATTGCCAGCATTACAAAGAGGGTAACTACTACAATTGCGATAAACAAATGCATCAATAATTCGGATACTTTTTCCGACGCGGTTTCTCCATAATTGCGGGTGGTGCTTATGTGTACCTCATCGGGAATAAAATTCTTTTTTACAAGAGATATTTTTTCCAGAACCTGCTGTGATAAATGCATGGCATCCGCGCCTTTCTTTTTGGCAATAGATATAGTAACCGCCGGAAAATCAGAGCCGTTGATTTTTACTTTTGAAGTATCTGATTTACCATATCCAAAAAACACATACTTGCTGGCAGTTTCCGGCACATCTTCAATTTGCGCGATCTGTTTCAGATAAACAGGTTGTTGCTGATTAACTCCAATTACCAGGTTAGCCACATCCTCGACGGTAGTTAAAAAGCTCCCTGTTTCTATTGCTAAAACCTTGTTCTCTTTTATCAAATTACCTGATGTGAGTTGAGCATTACTTCCCTGTATTTGTTTAGCGATAGATAAAAAGTCAACTTTATTTTCAGCCATTTTATCCTTATCCAAAATCACTTTTATTTCCTTGCTTCTTCCACACAGAATGTTGATGTCCGCTACGTTGGGTATCTTCTTTATTTCATTGGTTAACGCTTCGCCCATTTGGCGTAACTGCTGGTCGTCATACTTTTCGCTCCAAAGCGTTAAACCCAATACCGGCACATCATCTATAGCTCTGGACTTAATTAATGGCATTGAAATACATTGCGGCATTTTATCCATATTCTTCATTATTTCATTGTATAATTTCACGAGTGAGCTTTCCATATTTTCACCAACATAAAACTGTACAGTAAGCATCGCCTGACCTTGCATCGTGGTGGAATATACATACTCCATGCACTTTACATTGGAAACTATTTTTTCTATTGGCGCTACTAATTTAGTTTCTACCTCTTTTGGTTCTGCACCGGGATAGCTAAACATCATATCTACAATCGGAACGGATATTTGTGGTTCTTCTTCTCGTGGTATCAGCATGGTAGCATAACCGCCAATAAGTAAAAAAGCAATCATCAACAGTATCGTTAATTTCGATTTGATAAATGCCTGAGCAATATTTCCCGATAATCCTTTTTCCATAATCCGCTTAATTTTTTGTTAGTATTCTAATAAATTTTTGCACCGGCGTTTGCATTATTTATTCACCATTACCGGTGCGCCGTTATACAATTTTCCATCAGCGTTTAGAATAAACGATTCTGCTTTATCAAGGCCGGAAATTATTTCTACATCATTCCCAAAAACTCTTCCAAGCCTCACCCATCTTAGCAATGCAGTATTATTAGCGCTAACCGTGTATAACCCTTTTAACTGTTCTTTATTCACGATTGCAGATTGCGGAACCAATACCATCTTGTTGTTGATTTCCTTGGAAGAATCACCTTTACCCGGGATAAAAACATTTACGTACATACCAGCATACATTTCTTTCTTTTCAGTATCCGGCACAGAAATTTTAATGATATACTGCCCGCCGGAAAATTGAGAAGAAGGATTTATCTCTACAACCATTCCAGTAAATTCCACTCCGGCGGATTTGATATTCACTTTTACTTTGTCATTCAATT
>JBDSOE010000236.1:0-3433 GCA_039915005.1 Ginsengibacter sp. | reverse complement strand
AATGGACAGCCCTTTTAACTTACCGGCGCTTTTCTAATCTACAGTTCCAGAAATGGCATTGGCTACCAGGCTTCCAACCGGTTTGTTGATAACGTAAACGCGCCTGCCCTTAACCAGGTAAATTCAATAAAAACATCCAATGGCGCTCAGTTTTCTATAAAAGATCTTTGGATTTTTACCTCTGCGGATGGTGGCAATAACCCCTCAGCCAGTGGTAGTATGATCATAACGGGAAGACTCGCCGGCGCAGTGGTCTTTACTTTTACTAAAACTGCCGGATTCAATGGTTCTTACGGGGCTAACACCGGATTTGCCTATTTAGATTTCTCTACCGAAGGCGGGGTTGATAACAGCAGCATGATTATTGATGAAATTGAATTTCAGCTCCAGGGTAATTTTAATTATTTAGCCGTAGATAATTTTGTATGGGCGCCGCAATTAATATTGCCAGTAAACCTGCTTTCTTATTCCGCTACACTTCAGCCTTCCGGCGTGGTATCCCTTAACTGGCAAACTTCTTCCGAAAGCAATACCAGTCGTTTTATTATTGAAAGAAGTACAGACGCAGTAAATTTTAAAACCATTGCTACTGTAAATGCGGCAGGCAATAGTCGTACTAACACTAACTACAGTGCCATAGACGCTGAGCCATTAGAAGGCGTTAATTATTATCGCCTTTCGGGTTTTGATATTGATGGAACAATGAAACAACTCGGTATTAAATCGGTAAGAAATTCATCCAATAGTTTCAAAGCGAATATTTACCCCAACCCTGCTGCAGGAAATGCCATTACTATAAAATCGGCCTTCGGGAATGGTATGCATCTTTATATACTTGCTGACATGTCGGGTAAGATTATAAAAACAGGCATCATCAACAGCGACCGCCAGCCGGTGAATATTTCACAACTGGCAGCAGGAAGTTACCTCATGAAACTTAGTGATGGCCAGGTGATACGGTGGGTGAAGAATTAAAACAAATTCATTTCATTAAAACTTCTTTTAAAAAGCATCAACCGGGTTGGTGCTTTTTTATTTATACAAAACACAAATGAAAATTTTGGGAAGTTTATATTTGAAGAATTAGGATTGAGGGGTGAGGATTGAGGGTTGATTGATGTACAACATTGACCATTGACCCCACCCCCAAACGTTCGGGCAGGCATTCACCATTCACCTTAGGAAAGTATAATGATCTTTTCAAAAACCAAATACCCCCATGCTTCTACATACACATTATTGTTGTTATCAAAATTGATATCCTCTCCGCCAAATACATTTCTGAAAACACCCTTTACATTTCTTACCTGGAAATTTATTCCCTCTTCGGAGCAATTTAAAACCACCAATACCTGGTCTTTATTATGCTTGCGCAAATAAGAGAAAACCTGGTGGTCATCAGGGTGAGAAATAATTTCAGTAAGCACATTGCTATCGCCGGCGCGCAGCGATTTGTTATTGCTTTTTAAGGTCAATAGTATTTTATAAAAATTATGGAGTTCAAATCTATCCTGCCATTCTATTACTTCTTTTTCAAAGAATTTCAATCTTTTTTTGTTGGGCAATTCCTGTCCTGAATAGATCATCGGAATGCCATTCCAGGTACAGGAGAATACAGCGAATAATTTTGCCGCATCGCCATACTTTTCATATTCCGTTCCGTTCCAGCTATTTTCATCGTGGTTGGAAGTAAAGTAAGTTCTGAAGGCATTGCAGGGAAATTCTGTAACCGATTTGTACAGCACGGTTAATAAACTCTGAAGGTTCATTTTCTTTTGATAAAATTCTTCGGAGGCATGCATCCACCGCCAGGTGTAGGTGGCGTCAAACACTTTATGGTACTCAGGGTCTTCACATTCTCCCAGCCAGAAAAGATTGTCTTTTATCTTGGCCAACTTCCTTTTTGCCTGCACCCAAAAATCGAGCGGCACCAGGTGCGCCATATCACAACGGTATCCATCAATATCACATTCTTTTATCCAAAACTTCATAACGTCAATCACGTACTCACGAAGTTCGGGGACGTCGTAATTTAATTTAGAAACATCGCTCCATCCATGAGGATGAAGAAGTTGATTATCCTCTTCATAATTATAAAATTCAGGATGTTCTGTTATCCAGTGATGATCGTTTCCCGTATGATCTGCAACGAAATCAAGGATCACTTTAAAATTCATTTCATGCGCCTCATTTACTAATTTTTTAAAATCATCAATCGTTCCAAATTCAGGATTGGTTTCTTTATAATTTTTTACTGCGTAATAACTTCCTAATCCACCCAGCCTGTCTTTTTCACTGATAGGGGTTATGGGCATGAACCAAAGAATTTTTATACCCATATCTTTCAGTCTCGGAAGGCTTTTGGCAAAAGCTTCAAAAGTGCCTTCAAGCGTGTATTGTCTCAGGTTTACTTCATAAATATTTGCAGTGTAGCTCCATTTGGAATGAGGGGATTCTTTCAGATTTTTCGACATGATCTTATATTCTTTTAGAATTAAAATTAAACATTATTATTCTTTTGTTGGCCTGAGCCACCACAACGTATCTGTATCTTTGCCCCTTTCGGTTAAAGATAAATCTATAGAATTAGATAGAAGAGGCACAAACAGTTACAACAAAACATATTTATGTCACCCCTTCGGGGTTGGCGTAATTCGATTTGCATCTATTCTATAATAATATCAGTCCTTCGGACTTTAAATTTTTACTTAATCCCGAAGGGATGCTATTATTATAGAACGAAAAAAATAAAAAGTTAGTAACCCCGAAGGGGTGGCATTGTGCTCATTCTACCTAATCCTCTAAATCTATCTTTTATGGATTACAGTATTGGTAACTTTGCAAACTGAAATAAACACATGAAAAAGTTTAACGTGCCGGTAATTTACCGAAGTCCTCTGATAACAGCGATAAAGAATAAACGCAGGGAAAATGACAAGCTTAAAAGAGATTTTACACCCAGCTTTTTAGACTTTGGCGACGTTCATATTTATCTTGCCCGCCATTTCGGCTTTTGTTATGGTGTAGAGAATGCTATTGAAATTTCTTTCAAAACGGTGGAAGAAAACCCGGATAAAAGGATTTTTCTTTTGAGTGAAATGATACATAACCCCCACGTGAATGAGGATTTGAAAAGCAGGGGCGTTCAGTTCCTTATGGATACCAAAGGCAACACGCTCATTCCTTTTGAGAATCTTTTACCTGATGATATTGTAGTGGTTCCCGCTTTTGGAACCACCTTACAAATTGAAGAAAAATTAAAACAAAGAGGCGTAAAAATTGAAGAATTTAATACCACCTGTCCTTTTGTAGAAAAGGTATGGAACCGTGCGCAGGCCATTGCAAAAAATAATTACACCGTCATCATTCATGGCAAACCACAACATGAAGAAACCCGCGCTACCTTTAGCCACAGCGCTGTTAATTCGCCTAC
>JBDSOE010000148.1:0-13865 GCA_039915005.1 Ginsengibacter sp. | reverse complement strand
TTTTATTATGCCAGGCATACGACTTCGGTTCTTTAGAACGATAAACACCTTGCCCGATGTACATTTGCCTGCCATACGCATGATGGGCCCACCATTCGCTTAATATTTCGAAGCCTACTAATTTATGTCCAAACTCCCAGTACAACTGGGGCACTACATAGTCAATCCAGCCGTTTCTCAGCCACAACAAAATATCGGCATACAAGTCATCATAATTTGTCTGTCCGGCCCTGGTTTTGCTACCTTCAGGGTCCTTATCAATATTACGCCAAACCCCAAAAGGACTTATCCCAAATTTACAATAAGGATTTTCCTGTTTAACAATCCGGCTAAGCATCACAATAATAGAATCCACATTGCTCCTTCGCCACTCGTCCTTGGTCATTCCTTTACCATATTTTTGAAAAGATTTCCAATCACCAAATTCTTTTCCTGCAATGCGGTATGGATAAAAGTAATCATCGAAATGTATGGCATCCACATCATAGCGGCTTACTACATCCTTCACTACATTTTCTACAAATTTCTGTGCCTCTTTATTCCCCGGATCAAAATATCTTTTGCCACCATAATCAATAAACCATTCAGGATGGAGCCTGGTAATGTGTGTTGGGGAAATGGATGACTTTCCAATATTAAGTGTCGCACGATAAGGATTCATCCACGCATGAAATTCCATTCCGCGTTTATGGGTCTCCGTTATCATAAATTTAAGCGGATCGTAATAAGGAAAAGGTGGAATTCCTTGTTTGCCAGTAAGCCATTCGCTCCAGGGTTCGTATTCTGAAGGATAAAACGCATCGGCGGCAGGACGTATCTGCATTACGATCGCATTCATGCCATTGCGTTTATGCATATCCAGCAAACTTATAAATTCTGCTTTTTGCGCTTCGGTACTCAATGTTTTAGAAGACGGAAAATCAATGTTATCAACAGTGGCAATCCATACACCGCGAAATTCATATTTTGATTGAGCTATAACAGATGAAGTCAATACAAAAAAGACTAAAAAAAGAAAGCAGCATTGTTTTTTCATAAGGGTAAAAAATGATAAGGGGGCAATTTACATCATAATAAATTCTTTGATGCTGCGGCAGGTTAATAAAACGTTTCTTTAAGGATTTAGCAAAAGCTATTAGCATACAGCTATCAGCTTTCAGTTTTCAGTTTTCAGCTTTGAGCTTTCGGATTCCTCCTCAGGATGCAGGGGCGTCATCGGTTGTGAATGAAATTCGTTGCGGTATATTTTTACCAGCACTATAAAATAGCTAATCAATAACGGGCCGAAAACCAATCCCAAAAACCCGAACATACTTAAACCAACTATCACTCCAAAAATAGTAATGAGCGGATGTACATCTCCTATTTTCCTGAGTATGGTAATGCGTGCTACATAGTCCACATTGGTAAGAATGGCCAATGAATAAATGCCAAGGCCAATCCCCGGCAGTATATGATCGGTAGCCAATAAAAAGACCGTAAGCGGTGCCCATATCAACCCGGTTCCCACAATAGGAATTAAGGAAGCCACGCCGGTTAGAAATCCCCAGACTCCATAATCTTTGATGCCGAAAATAAAATATCCCAACATACCTACAAGTCCTTGAATGATAGCAAGCATCGGAATACCAATGGCATTGGCACGAATCATCAGGTTGGTTTCCTTTCCCAATATTTCCAGGTTGCCTTCTTTTAAAGGAATAAAATTATTCAAATACTTTTCCATCCTTCGCCCATGTACCAGCATGTAATACAAAACGAAAAACATGAGCAATAAATTAGTAACAAAATTGGCGGTTCCTGTAAGAAACGAAGGAAGGCTTCCCGCAATTTTCTGCGTGGCATTTTGCAGGCTCTCGCCATTGTATAATTCTATTCCTGTGGCATCAAATATCTTCTGAGAAAAAGTTTTCACTGCCACCATTATCTGAACAGGATTATTAAAAAGTTCCACAATCCTCGGCAATAGCAATACCACTGCAAGATAAACAGGAAGGCAAATGATAATGAGGTATGCAAATATATAAAGAAACGCCGTCCACCCCTTTTTCCATTTCTTATTTTCAATGAGCAAAAAATAGGTTTTCCTGCTGAGGATATATAAAGTGATGGCGCCCAGAATGCCGGGTAGAAAAACATAAAAATGCTTCAGCAATAAAAACCCGATAAGAATAATTACAGCCAGCAACAATATTTGCCGGATATGATTGTTGAAGCTATTCCTCATGTCTCAAAATTAGGAATTAACTTCTTCAATGTACGAAAAGAAGTAACAAATAATGAAACTAAGAAATTGAATTTCTGCCGGGGCGGATTAGTAATATTTTCAGTTCTTCCAAACCGACCTGCCTTCACTGCAATTAGCGCAGATATCAATATTTTTTCTGCTGATGGTAATATCCTGGCGGAACTTTTTATAGCCCTTATTATGCCATATCTCTTTAAAAGATTGATTCTTCAGATCACCTAACTGATGCTTTGCATCCTTATCGAAACAGCAGGGAACCACCATGCCATCCCACGTAATAACATTGGCATGCCAGAGTTTCCAGCAATGATTGGCCAATTTATTTTTGCTTTTAAAATTTCCCTTTTTATCTTTTTTATACCGGCTGTATTTTTCATTTTCAGGTATCAAATGGTTGGGGTCATTTTTATAATCATATACCTGCGCGGTTTTAAACCGGACTTCATCCACACCAATCTCTTTGCCTAATTTTTTTATATCTTCTATCTGGTGTTCATTGGGCTTCACCACCAGAAACTGAAAAAATATAAATGGCGTTTTACTCTTTAATTCCTTCTTCCATTTCACTACATTCTTAGCCCCCTGAATTACCTTTTCAAGATGGCCTCCCCGACGATATTGTTTATACACATCCTGCGTGGTTCCGTCTATAGAAATAATGAGCCTGTCGAGCCCGCTTTCAATCGTTTTTTTTGCAACCTCATCTGTAAGATAATGGGCATTGGTAGAGGTGGCTGTATAAATTCCTTTTGAAGAAGCATATTTCACCATCTCCAAAAAATTTTTATTTAGGTAGGGCTCACCCTGGAAATAAAAAATAAGGTAGATGAGATCTTTGTAAATATCATCAATGGTTTTAGAAAAAAATCCTTTTTCCAACATGCCCGTGGGACGAGTAAATTGCCTCAATCCGCTTGGGCACTCCGGGCACCTCAGATTGCAGGAAGTAGTGGGTTCAAATGAAATTGAAATAGGCAATCCCCATTGTACAGGCTTGTTCAATAAACGGGTGATATAATAACTGGAAAGTACTTTGGAAGCATTCCAGACTCTTCTTGGAGTAAGTTTCTGTAAGAAATTAATGCTGTCGTTGTAGTTTATCTTAGGCATAAGAGTTCAAAGATAACTTCTAAAACACCAATTATTTTTACAATGAATTGCGCGAAACGGAATAATCCGGCTGTACGGTAGAGTCGGTAGCGGCTAATTGAATTAAATGCGGCTCATCAAAATTTAATTTCCTACTGAGGAATTTATCATAGTTAAGCGCAATCACATTCAGCGATACAAAATTCATAACAAACCTCCTGGTTTCAGCAGGTAAATGATTTTTAATATCCCAATAATCCGCATCTGCTTCTTTACTTTTTTTGATAGCCCTTTTTACATAACCCTGCCCGCAATTATATGCGGCTACCGTCAATAAAATATCATTATTAAAAACCTCCAACTGGTCGCGGAAAAATTTTGCAGCAGCATTGGTAGATTTTGAAAAATTCTTTCGTTCATCATTCTTGCCACCGGTTTTTAATCCGTACTCACCGGCCAGTTCAGTCATAAACTGCCAATAACCCACAGCGCCTGCCGGAGAAACCGCGTTGGCCGTGAAATTAGATTCTAAGGCCGGAAGCATCTGTAGCTCGTAGGGTACGTTGTATTTGTCAAAGATGTTGGTAGCGGTAGAAAAATACTTTTTCCCTTTGTTAAACATGTGAATAATATAAGCGCGCTCCTTTTCGCTATAGCGCTTTACATAGGCCTTGCTTTCTTCACGATGTTCCTTAAGATTTGCAGGATATACCACTCTATCGGGATTGTGAATCAGGTACATGTTTTGCCCAACATAATTATCCGGAATAGAATCCAGGTAGTTACTGTTAAGCCCAATAAAATTTTTTGCCGAAGTGCTAAAGCCAATTATAAAAAAAATTATAATCAACGTTAATAAGCTCTTTGATTGAATAGTTTTCATTTAGAATTTTTCCATGATCAAATAATTATTTCACGTTATTAAAAACGCCTGCCGAATATGGATCTTTAGTTTCTTTTTGTAAAAAAAAGAATTTAATATTAAAGAAAAAGAACTGTTGTGTTATTTTAAAAGAAGTTTGCAAAGGTAACCCTCAAATCTTTAAGATGCAAGCATTTGAGTTAATAAGCCGTTAAAGAACCCATATGAAAAGAATAAATCCTATTTTAATTTTCTTATACTCAATGACTTACATGCAATCCAATGCTAAAAATTTTGTAGGAAATGAATTGGCTTTATCCCAAAATCATTTTACAAACGGGCTAGTATATTCAAAAACCAAGCCAGATGTTTCCACCAACTTTGACATTACGTATTACCGCTGCGAATGGCAAACGGATCCTGCCGTTCGATATATTAAAGGAAAGGTAACCTCCTATTTTGTAATCACTGCTGCAGCGAATTTTATTTCCTTTGACCTGACCGATGCCTTAGCTGTTGATAGCGTAAAAGAGAGAAATGAATTACTTTCTTTTTCGCAGCAAAACAATACCTTACAGATAAACTTTGATACCCGGAAACCCATCGGTACTTTGGATTCTGTAAGCGTGTATTATCAGGGCATTCCTCCCAATACTGGCTTCGGATCGTTTATAAATGATTTACATGCAGGCATACCCGTTATGTGGACATTAAGCGAGCCTTATGGCAGCCGCGATTGGTGGCCCTGTAAAAATGGATTGGATGATAAAGCAGATTCCATTGATGTATTTATCACAACGCCGGCTCAATATACTTCTGTCTCAAATGGTCTGCGGCAAAGTGAAATTATTTCAGGAGACGTAAAAATTACGCATTGGAAACATCGTTATCCTATTGCCTCTTACCTCGTGTGCATGGCGGTTACCAATTATACAGAATTTGAAAATTATGTACAGATAGGAAATACGAATTTGCTGATGCAAACTTTTTGCTACCCCGAAAGTCTTGCTCTATTCCAATCAAAAACCCCGCTTGTTCTGGAATCATTAAAATACTTCAGCAATATCTTTGGCCCTTATCCTTTTAGCAAAGAAAAATATGGGCATGTGCAATTTGGCTGGGGTGGCGGCGAAGAACACCAGACTGCCACCTTTATAGTAACTCCGGATGAAAGGCTAATGGCACATGAGCTGGCGCATCAATGGTTTGGTGATAAAATTACCTGCGCAAGTTGGCAGCACATCTGGCTAAACGAAGGTTTCGCTACTCACCTGGCAAGTATGGACATGGAAAATAAATACCCAATAACGGTAATCCCTACACGAAAAAATGAGATCACTTCCATTACTTCCCTTCCAAGTGGTTCTGTGTTTGTAAATGATACTACCAACGTGAACCGGATCTTCGATTCGCGGCTTACTTATACCAAAGGTTCTCATTTGCTGTATATGCTACGGTGGATATTGGGAGATAGTATTTTTTTTAAAGGAGTAAATAATTATTTCAATGATCCTCTCATTGGGTATGGATTTGTTACCACCAAAGATTTACAAAGAAATCTTGAAGGGGCAAGCGGTAAAAAACTGGATTATTTTTTTAATGATTGGTTTTACGGACAAGGCTATCCCTCCTATCATATTCAATGGTGGCAGGCAGGAAATGATTTTGTAAAAATCAAAATGGACCAAACTACTTCTCATTCTTCCGTAAAGTTTTTTGCATTGCCTGTTGCTCTTCTTTTTAAAAATGCTACTCAGCAAAAGACCATAATAATTGATAATAAAAGTAATGAAGAAATATTTTTTAAAGACATTGGATTTGTTGCAGATACGGTAATAATAGATCCTGAATATTGGCTGATAACAAAGAACAATATTGCCGAAAAAATAAAAGAGAGTACTGGCGAAAAAAATGTAGTTCAAATTTTTCCCAATCCATTTTCAAATAATTTGTATTTGTATTTGCAAAATTTAGACTCCAAAAAAATTCAGTTAAAAATTTATGATGCAAGGGGAAGAATCATGCTGAAAGAAGATTTGTCCGTAAATGGTTCTTTGTTTAAAGAAATAAATACACAAAGCTTTGCCCGTGGCGTTTATTTCATTAAAGTAGAGAATGATAAGGGTCTTAAGATTGTAAAAAGAATATTAAAGAAATAAAAACCCCTTTTTGAATCATCCATTTCCGAAAATGGAAAAAAATTGCCGGATTTATAAAAACGAATTACAACACATCCTGAAAGAGGATACAAAAATGTATCTTCATACAAATAAGTTTCAATACGGAATGAGAAATAATTCAAATATCCTGCATGGATTTTCAAAAAAGAAAAGAGATGAGAAACTTGAAATGATCGGTACTTTTTTCGAAAACAAAGAAGAAGTTATTAAGTCCTTTAAAAGCTTTCATCACAGGGAAAGTGAAGTCCAAAAGCTGATTGAAGAGTTCAGCGAAAACACCATCTCCAATTTTCACCTGCCTTATAGTGTGGCGCCTAATTTTCTTATTGATGGCAAAGTTTACATAGTACCGATGGTTATTGAGGAAAGCTCGGTAGTGGCCGCAGCCGCGCATAGCGCTAAATTCTGGTTCGCGCACGGGGGCTTTACCACAGAAATTGTAGGAACTGAGAAGGTGGGCCAGGTTCATTTCTTATGGCATGATGATATAGATCTTCTCAATCGTAAATTTCCCGAACTAAAAGAGCTACTCATAACAGGAACAGCTTCCATTACAGAAAATATGCGTGAAAGAGGCGGTGGCATATTAGATATAGAGTTAAGAAATCTTAGCGCGCAGGAACCCGGATTGATGCAGCTTTTTTGCAGGTTTGAAACGGTAGATGCCATGGGAGCCAATTTTATAAATTCGTGCCTGGAACAGTTTTCAGCAACTTTTAAAAAATGGTATGCAAAGCAACCTGGATTTAGCGGTCATGGATTGGACATCATAATGTGCATCCTTTCCAACCTGACTCCTGAATGCAGGGTGAGATGCTGGGTGGAGACTGAATTTCAAAATTTTGATCGCCAGGTACCGGGAATGTCCGGCGAAGAATTTGCTCATCGCTTTTACACCGGTGTGCGTATTGCCGAAATAGATCCTTATCGTGCCACCACACATAATAAAGGTATTTTCAATGGGGTAGATGCGGTGGTTCTGGCAAGTGGCAACGATTTCAGAGCGGTAGAGGCCTGCGGCCACGCATTCGCAGCACGTAGCGGGCAATACTCACCATTAACCAAAGTAATCCTTGACAAAAATAAATTGAAATTTATTCTTGATATGCCCATAGCGCTTGGCGTAGTTGGTGGCTTAACCAATCTTCATCCTCTGGTAAAATTATCTTTGCAATTATTAGGCAATCCTTCTGCGAGGGAATTAATGGGGATAGCTGCGGCAGCCGGATTAGCCAACAACTTTGCGGCCGTAAAATCCCTGGTTACCACGGGCATCCAAAAGGGCCACATGAAGATGCATCTATTCAATATCATGAAGCAGCTCAATGTGCCCGATTCTGATAAGGATACGATCGTTGATTATTTTAAAGATAAAAACGTATCAGTATCCGCAGTAAGAAAACTCGTTGATAAACTTTCGGCAAACGGAAATACATCTTATCCTGTAAAAATTTTAAACGAAGCATGAATTATTACGCTTCAGGGAAACTGATACTCTTTGGAGAATACCTCGTTTTAAAAGGATCCTCATGCCTCGCAGCGCCCGTAAAGTATGGGCAAAAAATGGAAGTGCAATTTATTCCGGGCAATTATAGCAACTGGACAAGCAGGTTGCAGGGAAAAGAATGGTTCTCGGCCCGTTTCAAGAAGACCCTGACGGAATGGGAAACTTCCGATACTTCTACTGCGGCTTTATTATTAAAATTATTGAAGCTGATACAATCCGAAAAGCCTGAACTATTTCGTACCGCTTTACATATTAAGACAGACGCAGATTTTCCTTTGGAATGGGGCTTTGGCTCCAGTTCTACTTTAATAAGTTTATTGGCTCAATGGAGCAGCCTCGACCCTTATTTTTTATTAAGAAAATCAATCGGCGGCTCTGGTTTCGATGTGGCATGTGCGCTTCAACGCGCTCCTATCCTCTATTGTATGAATGGCAACAAAGTACAACCCGCCCATTTACCAAAATCAATAACCTCAAAATTATTATTTGTTTACAGCGGTAAAAAACAAAACAGTGCCAACGAAATCAAGCGGTTTAATAAACTTGAAATACAGAAAGAAGACATTTTAAAAATGGACAAAATCGTATTAGCGGTTGCCCAATCAAAACAAATTGATGACTTCGAGAAGCTGGTTATTGAAAGTGAAGATTTAATTTCCGGCATTTTAAATTCCCCGGTCATAAAGGAAAATAAATGTAAAGATTATCCGTTCACATTAAAATCTCTGGGCGCCTGGGGTGGCGATTTTTTTATGGCCACCTATCGTAATGAAAAGGAAGCACGGGATTATTTCAGTAATTTGGGCTATTCTATACAATTCAATTATTCTCAACTTATAAAAAATTAATGCCGGAGGAAATCCCTTTATCAAATAAACAGATGGACAAAATTGCCTGGAGATGTCCTTCCAACATAGCAATAGTAAAATATTGGGGCAAAAAAGAAATACAAATTCCCTGCAATTCATCCATAAGTGTAACCTTGTCTGCCTCTTATTCAGAAATAGAGTTGGAATTCTCTGACAAAAAAACCAATTCCAAAATTGAGCTTGATTATTTTTTTGAAGACAAAAAAAATACACTTTTTGAAAACCGCGTGCGCAAATATTTAAATGAGCAGTATAGTCATTTTCCTGTTTTAAATAATTATGCCATCAGGATGAATTCACGCAACAGCTTCCCGCATTCTGCGGGAATTGCTTCATCGGCATCCGCATTTGGCGCAATGGCGCTTTCTCTTTTAGATGCGTCTTTCATTTTGCAAAATCAACCAAAGGACGATGTTTTTTTTAAACAATCCTCCCAACTGGCAAGGCTGGGAAGCGGCAGCGCGTGCCGATCCATGTATGCAGCATTTACTCTATGGGGCCAAAATAAAATGATACCGGATTCATCCAATGAATTTGCCGTTTCCATCCCTGACATTCATGAAAACTTTAAGCATTTGCAGGATGCTATTTTAATTATTGATGATAGTCCTAAAAAAGTATCGAGCAGCGCAGGCCACTCTCTCATGAACAAGCATGTGTATGCAAAAAAACGTTTTGCACAAGCCAATGAACGGGCTGCGCGGTTAATACAAATTTTGGCCAATGGCGATTACGAAGAGTTTATTACAATCGCAGAATCAGAAGCTTTAACTTTGCACGCCATGATGATGACCTCTGAGAATTATTATTTATTGATGAAACCGGGAACTCTAATCGCGATAGAAAAAATAATGAATTTCAGAAGAGAAACAAAAATTCCGATTTGCTTTACTTTGGATGCAGGACCCAACGTCCACTTGCTTTACCCCAAAACCGATAAAAACAAAATAGACTCTTTTATAAATAATGAGCTGCAAGGCAGCGTTAAAAAAATTATTTTTGACGAAATGGGCAATGGCCCTCAAAAAATAAAATGATACAACTAATACATGGAAAGTTTTAATTCAAAGGTTTTACTCTTTGGCGAATACAGTGTGCTGCACAATAGCATGGCGTTGGTGATGCCTTGCGATCGCTTTTCCGGGCAATTAAATTTTTGCGGGAAAAGCACGCCGGATAAGTTTGCTTACCGGTCAAATGAATACCTTAAAAAATTCTCAGGATTTATTGCCAGCCGCGTAGATGAAAATTTTGTTTTGGAAGTAAAACAATTTGAATGGGAAATTGACAACGGTTTATTTTTTCAGAGCAACATCCCGCAGGGATATGGCCTGGGAAGTTCTGCCGCTTTGGTAGTGGCTATATTTTTAAGGTATTTAAAAAAAGCAAAAGGCCTTAAAGATGAATTGAAAGGATTGACCATTGAAAAGGCTCAAAAACTCAAAACAAGCCTGGGACAGATGGAATCATTTTTTCACGGCACCAGTTCCGGACTGGACCCTTTGAGTGTCATTTTAAACGAACCGGTTTTGTATAAAAGTTCCAATGAAATTTTGCCGGTAAAACTGCCGCGTACAAACGAAGCCGGCAAAAATATTATCTTCCTGCTCAACACGGGCATCGCAAGAACCACGTCGGACCAGATGGCAAAATTTCACCATCTTCATAAGAACGTACATTTTAAAAATAAGATCAGTAAAGAACTGGTAAAATATACCAATGAGAGCATAAACAGTTTTCTGAATGGCGCACCCGGCGCTTTATATAAAGACTTAGGCAAGCTGATTCAATTTCAGTTGGAAGAGATGAGTTCTTTCATTCCTACTTCTTTTCAAAAACCGGTTAAGCAGGGGTTGGATAATGGCGATTATTTTTTAAAACTATGCGGTGCCGGCGGTGGCGGATACATGCTGGGATTTACTGATAACTGGATCAAAACACAGGAGGCGCTTCGGGAATGTAACCCGGAAATTATTTATCGTTATTAGAACAAACTCTTTTCTCAGTGCCGGTTTCAGTTTCATAATAGCCTTTTGTTTATTTTTTTTCAAAAAAATTATAATCCTTATTAGCATGAAATTTTTTATTGAAACACAAAACCGGAGAAGTTTACCATTACACAAAAATCGCCCCTCGATAAAAGTTTTATTGCACAAAATAATTAAGTAAGGCTACTGTGGCACGCAAAAAGAAACGCTCTTCCAATCAAACATTTTTCAAAATATTTTTTTGGCTTTGTATTGTCTTTGCCGCGATATACTATGCAGTAACTATTTTCATTATCCAGCCACATATTTTTTATCCCGGATTTGAAATTCAGATCCCCAATGGATACGATATTCATGGCATTGATGTGAGCCGTTATCAGCAAACTATTAATTGGAAAGAAGTAAAAAATATGGAGGTGAAAGGAGTAAAGATTCATTTTGCATTTATAAAAGCCACTGAAGGGAAAGGCAATATAGACCCGCAATTCAGGCGCAACTGGCTGAATGCGGATTTGCAGGATATCACTAAAGGCGCTTATCATTTTTTTATTCCGGGCAGAGATGCAAAACGCCAGGCTCAGAATTTTATTGAAATTGTCAGCCTGAAAAGCGGCGATATGCCACCCGTACTTGACGTGGAAAAAAGCCGGGGAGTATCTGTGGAGGAGATGAGAAAAGAAGTGAAGACATGGCTTGATATGGTGGAGAAACATTATGGAATAAAGCCCGTTATTTATACCAATATCAGTTTTTATCAAAAATATTTTAGCGAAGGATTTGAAGAGTACCCTTTGTGGATAGCTCATTATCTGCAACCGGATAAGCCCAGGATCAATAACAAATGGATCTTCTGGCAACACAGCGAAAGTGGCCGGGTGAATGGAATAAAGGCCGCAGTGGACTTTAATGTTTTTTATGGTGATAGCACAGACTTTTCTAATTTATTAATTCCTTAAAAGCCGCTGTCCTATTCAAAATAAATCCGGATCCACTACTATGATCTGCAGCAATCGGCCATTGATTACTAACAACACTTTCATTGCAAATCCATTTACCTAAAATGAAATAACAAATTTCGCATTGCGAATAAGAAACAAAAATCTGATGCCGTATCTTTGATGTATGAAACGGAAACTAATTATATACGGCAGTTTTTTTATTTTATTATTTGCCGGATTTCTATTTGTGCTCTCACTCACCAAAGGTTTCTTTGATGTAAAATTACCCGTGATGAGCTACGTTCAGGACTTTTCATTTACCGACCAAAACGGCCAGGTCGTAAACGGGCACAACCTGGACGGAAAAGTGTATGTAACCGAATATTTTTTCACCACATGCAAAGGCATTTGTCCAAAGATGAATGCCAATATGAAAGACGTTTTTGAAAAATTCAAAAATGAAAAAGGGTTTGCCATTCTTTCACACACCTCAATGCCTGAAACAGATTCAGTGCCATTGATGAAATCTTACGAAGAAAAGATGATTGGCAAAAATCCTCAGTATGCCGCAAAATGGTATTTCGTTACCGGTTCCAAAGATTCATTGTACAATATGGCCAGGCAAAGTTATTTGCTGGACAATGACAAAAACAATAACATCAACATCGCTGACCATTTTATTCATACCCAGTTTTTCGCCCTCGTGGATAAGCAAAAAAGAGTGCGTGGAATCTATGATGGGTTAAAGCTAAATGAAATTGCACAATTGGATAAAGACATTGCTGCTTTATTAAAAGAACCTTTAGAAAAAGAAAACCGGCAAACGGCTTCCAACTAATATCTTCGGCTACTCATTGCCGTTAGGTCTATATTTTTAATAAAATATTTTCTATTCTTTTACTACTTCTTTGATCCAGTCTCCCATTATTTTGAGGGCTTCGGGTGAAAAAGTTTCTTCCAGAATGCCATATTCTTCAAGGGTGCATTGGGTGCAATGCTGAAATAAATGATTCAACCCCGGGAGCTCTATCGTTTTATAATTTCTCGATTTACTTTTTTTTAGAGCCGACTCTATGGCCGGAAGATTGGTTTTAGGGTCCACCTGCCTGTCTTTTTCTCCATTTAAAGCAAGTACGGGAATGGTCAATTTCTCAAGATCCTTTGCCGGATCATACATCAAAAAGAAGCGCCACCATTTAGTATGAAATGCACCATATTGGTTTTGCATTCCCTTTATCACCTGTTCGTCGGTTCCTTTAATTAAAGTATTCAGCGTTTCAGCAGACTGCTTTTCTTTCCAATTCTTATAACTTTCAGCTACTTTATTCTTGTATTCCTCTGTATTCAAAACAGAAGTAGCCTCCTTAATCAAAAGGTGATGAAGATCCAAAAAATTTTGAATTATTTCCTTTTTTACCCCGGCGTTTTCCATGGATAAGGCGTTTTGGAAATCAAGCACCGCCATCCCCGGAACTCCGGGCCCTGCAAGCATACAATAAAAGAGACATTTTTATTTTGAACCGCTACCATCGGTGCTATCATCCCTCCTTCGCTATGGCCTATCAAACCGATGTGTTTACGATCCACTTCTTTTCGCGATAGCAAATATTGAATACCCGCTTCCACATCTTTGGCGAAATCTACTGAATTGGAAGTATCAAAATCTCCTGTTGTTTTTCCCATACCTCTGTCATCAACTCTTAGTGCTGCTATTCAGTTTTTAGCTAAATAACCGGCTATTACCGCAAAAGGTTTATGATCAAAAATAGTTTCATCTCGATCTTGTTTTCCGCTGCCTGTAACCAGGATTACCGCAGGAAACGTCTGGCCTTTTTTAATCTCATGAGGCCTTGTATATGTAGCGCCATAGCTGATTGACCTATCGGCATTAGAATAGATAATATCTTCTGATTCATAATCAAAAGGAGGTTTGGGTGTTTGCGGTCTTTTGGGAGGTGCCAATACTACTCCATCTTTATCTCTTAAAAAATTGAGCGGTATCTGGCCGCCACCCTGGTGCCACATTCCGGCAATGGAATCATTACTTATAAACTTCCCTTCGTAAGAGCCCGAAATTATTTTTATGTCAAGATGCACACTATCATCAATAATATCAATTTCGCTGAAAGCCATGCCCATAGCATTTTGTGAAGGGCTGTCCCATTTGCCATCCACTTTCCCTAC
>JBDSOE010000139.1:0-22561 GCA_039915005.1 Ginsengibacter sp. | reverse complement strand
CAATTTTACCCTCTGTTTCATTCCGCTGCTGAAATAACGGATCTGCTTATAGGCTGATTTCTCCAGGCATAATAAACGAATAATTTGCTGGCTATCCATGGAGGAAAGCCAGCCTTTCATTTTATGGTGAAAGGAAAGAAATTCATTCAACGTCATTTCCTCCACCAGTTCCAGGTAGGGCGCGGCGAATGATATTTTTTGGAAAATATTTTCCGGCGCGATAAAATTATTCTGTTCGTGGTAGCTTACGCTTCCTTCATTATGAATGGCTGAGCCTGAAATTATTTGCAGTAAAGTTGATTTCCCGGAACCATTGGGCCCGGTGATAGCGTAATGTTGATTACCATCAAATTCATAATTCAGATTGCGGAAAATCCAATCCCTGTTGAAGCGTTTGCCAATGTTTGTTAGATTGATTTTCATTAAAAATTAATAACTCATTTCTTACGTGAATGGAGTATTATTCTTTGTGCTTTTTATTCCTTCAGTAGAAATGTATCTTGCTTTTATTTTTTAAATGGGAAATCGCCTGCCTCTTTATAATAGAAACCAGGGTATTATTTTTACATTTCCTGCTGGTCCTCATCGGGCTTTTCTTTGGAAGAAATTTTTAAAATACCTCTTTTGCTTTCTTTTATAAATTGAAGAATCTCTCTTTTCTCTTCAGAATCCGGTAACTCTTTTTCAATAATATGGGTGGCCTGTGTTATGTTTAATCCGTGCATATAAATATTACGGTAGATTTCGAGAATGCTGTTTATTTTTTTATTGGAAAAACCTCTTCTTTGCAGCCCCACCGAATTGATTCCTACATAACTCAGTGGAGAACGTCCGGCTTTAATGTAAGGAGGCACGTCTTTAATTATTTCTGTGCCGCCCGCAATGTAAGTGTGGGCGCCTATTTTAGAGAATTGAATGGCAGCAGCCATGCCACCAATAATGGCGTACTCGCCAATTTCCACATGGCCGGCAAGCTGTACTGAATTGGCGATAATAACATGATTGCTTATGTTGCAATCGTGGGCAATGTGGCAATAGGCCATTAATAAACAATTGCTACCTACTACCGTTTTCCATTTATCTTTTGTACCGCGGTTTACGGTTACGCATTCGCGGATGGTGGTATTGTCTCCAATCTGAACGGTGGTTATTTCACCATTAAATTTTAAATCCTGCGGTATGGCTCCCAATACGGCTCCCGGGAAAACCTTACACGATTTTCCGAGCGTGGTGTTTTCCATTATTACCACATGCGACATGATGTGCGAGCCGTCTCCAATAATTACGTTCTTCTCAATAACTGCGAAGGGGTCAATTTTTACATCCTTGCCGATTTTAGCTTCCGGATGAATATGTGCGAGGGGGCTAATCATATCAGGGATTGGGGCGTTTTACTATTTGGGCAATCAGAATGGCTTCGGTAACTACTTTATCACCCACATATACGGTTCCTTTCATTTCGCAAATGCCGCGCCTGATAGGATGCATAAGCTCCATTTTTAGAATTAGTGTGTCTCCTGGTACTACCTTTTGTTTGAATTTACAGTTGTCTATTTTAAGAAAATAAGTATCATACTTATCGGGTGAATTTCTTGGGATGGCAATAAAGCCCCCCACCTGCGCCAGCGCTTCTGCCAGTAAAACACCGGGCATTACAGAGTTTTCCGGGAAATGTCCCTGAAAAAACGGCTCATTATACGTTACGTTTTTAATGCCCACCACATGCGTGTCTGAGAGTTCAATTATTTTATCAACCATTAAAAACGGGTAGCGATGGGGAAGGGTTTTTTCAACTTCCTGTATGTCGAGCAAAGGAGGAATGTTGGGATCATATTTCGGAATCTCCTGCCTGTATTTGTATTTCTTAATATGCTCTTTTATTTTCTTCGCAAACTTAATGTTGGAAGAATGGCCCGGCCTGTTGGCTATTATGTGTGCTTTAAAAGGATACCCCACCAAAGCAAGGTCTCCTACTACGTCTAACAGTTTATGCCTTGCGGGTTCATTAGGAAAACGAAGCGTAAGATTATTTAAAATTCCTGCTTCGCTTACTTTTACATCTTTTTTGTGGAAAATTTTGGAGATCCTTGTTACCTGGTCTTCATCCACGGGTTTATCAACTACTACAATGGCATTATTTATATCTCCACCCTTTATCAGGTCATTTGCCAGAAGCTGTTCCAGTTCATGAAAGAAACAAAAAGTACGGCTGGGCGCTATTTCTTTTTCAAAATCTTTTATATTTCTCAGATCGGCATGTTGGGTTCCCAGTACGGGAGAATTGAAATCAATTAAAGTATTGATCCTGTAGTGATCGTACGGCAGGGCCACCATTTCCACTTTCTTATCTTCATCTACAAAAGTGATGTTGTGCTGAATGGTATAGTATATCTTTTCGGCACTTTGTTTTTCAATGCCTGCTTTGGAAAAATGTTCAATAAAGAGCTGGGAACTTCCATCAAGTATGGGAACTTCTTCGCGGTCAATTTCTATCAAAGCATTGTCAATTTCCATTCCTACCAGGGCAGCCATCAGGTGTTCAATGGTTCCTATCCTGGCGCCGTTAGCCTCAATGGTAGTACTTCTGTTGGTTTCTATTACATTGTCCACGTCGGCTTTTACCACTGGTTTTCCGGGCAGGTCTATCCTTTGAAAGTTAATGCCTGTATTAGGCGCTGCCGGCAATATGTTCATGGTAACGGAATGCCCCGTGTGAATGCCGGCGCCTGAAATAGTTACTGCCTCTTTTAATGTGTGCTGAAAGTATTTCTCCTTAGAATTCAATGATTGCATGGGCGCGAAAGTATGAAAACTATTGCTTTTATTTCGTGTAGAAACAAAAGGAAATCTTTTTATTTGAAGGAAGAAAACCAGATTAACTTTTTGTTAATCAGCTACTTTTTCATTTTTAAGGCTTTCAATCATTTGTTCCAATTGCTGAATTCTTTTTTCCAGCTTGGGTAAATTGCGGCTTAATATCTGGCTTCTGAGCGCGTGTCCGTAGTCGAAAGCGGGCGATCCTGTAACCGCAGTGTTGGGCGTTTTAATAGATTTTCCTACCCCGCTTTGCGCATTAATTTTGGAGCCATCTGCAATCTGAAGATGCCCTGCAAATCCGGCCTGCCCACCTATCATAACATTTTTGCCAATTTTTGTACTGCCGCTTACTCCGGATTGCGCAGCAATTACGGTATTATTTCCTATTTCCACATTATGCGCTATCTGAATCAGGTTGTCGAGTTTGGCCCCAGCCTTCACCATCGTAGATCCAATAGTGGCCCTGTCAATGGTAGTGTTGGCGCCTATTTCCACATTATTTTCTACCACCACGTTTCCTATTTGAGGTACCTTTTTAAAACTACCGTCATTTTGCGGAGCAAATCCAAAACCATCGCCGCCAATAACGGCGCCTGCGTGTATGGCCACATTTTTGCCAACCACACAATCATGATGAATTTTTACACCCGGGTATAAAACGGAACCTTCATCAATAGTTACATTATCACCGAGGTAAACCTGCGGATATATTTTTACATTTTTACCGAGAATTACATTTTTACCTAAGTAAGAAAAGGCGCCGATAAAAACATTTTCGCCCATGCGAGCGGTGGCGTCAATAAATACCGGTTGTTGTATTCCATTAAGATTGGCCCTGGCCATTTTTGCATATTCCGTTAAAATAACCGCGAATGATGAATAGGCATCAGGGACACGAATAAGTGTGGCATTTATTTTTTTTTCTAACTCTAACGAATCGTTGACTATAATAACAGAAGCCTTTGTGGAATATAGGAACTCTTGATATTTTGGATTGGCAAGAAAAGAAAGCTGCCCTTCTGTAGCTTCTTCCAACTTCCCAAATGACGATACCGCCACCCCAGGATTTCCTTCAATTTTGCCTTCAATAAGACCAGCTATTTGTTTTGCGGTAAACTGCATTGGGTTTATACTCTTTTTTAAAAAATTTTAAAATTACACTATTGTAGGTAATTCATATTCAAAAAACAAATGTAAAATTTTTTTACCGTGCCAAATAAACTTTGATTAATAAGTGCGTTATCAACTTCAGAAATATCTTTTACCGTACCATCTTTAAAAAGAATATTGATGTGCTCATCTTCTTTGCTATAGGTTTTATTTTTTGCTTCACCTGAAAATACAAGGTAGCCCGCTTCTTCTTCATTAATACCGAGGTAATTCATGGCCAACGATTTTTTTTCATTGATGAATTCCTCTGATATTTTAGTTCCCGAATATTTCACTTTAAAAAGATTCCGGTTAATTAAATTCTTGCAAAGGGTTGATAATATTTTATCAGGATGGCTGATCCATGATTTAATAGAAAACAGCACATCATAATCATCAAGAAGGCAAAAAGACTCCAGGTTATTTTCAATTCCGGGTTTCAAAAATTTTTCATTCAAAAAAATATTGAGCACTTCGGACGAGGATTGTGCTTTAATAAACTTAGCGCGGTCAATGATCTTTACCAGCATTTTTTCCGCACACAAAACCGTTTTATGCAGGTAAACCTGCCAGTACATAAACCTCCGCGAAACTAGAAACTTTTCTATAGAATTCGTGCCCTTTTCCTCTATCATTAGCTCGCCGTTATGAACGGTAAGCATTTTAATAATACGGTCGTAACCGATCACGCCTTCGCTTACGCCTGTAAAGAAACTGTCTCTTATCAGGTAGTCCATTCTGTCCACATCCAATTGACCACTTAGCAATTGATGAAGAAATTTTTTGGGATGCTTATTTGTGAAAATCTCTATGGCGAGGCTTATTTTTCCATTGAGTTCTTTGTTCATTTTTTTCATGATCCATAATGAAATTTCCTCGTGGCTGCTATCTTTAATTAAGGTGTGTTCCAGTGCATGAGAATAAGGCCCGTGGCCGATGTCGTGCAGGAGGATCGCAATTTTAGCGGCTTGTTCTTCTTCTGTTGAAATGGAAATTCCCTTGCTTTTTAATTCATGAAGCGCGTTGCACATGAGATGGTAGGCGCCCAATGAATGATGAAGCCTTGTATGTACGGCACCGGGATATACTAAATGGGCCATCGCCATTTGATGGATTCTGCGAAGGCGCTGGTAAAAAGGATGAGAAATTAATTGGTAAATTAGCTCGTCATCAATGGTGATAAAACCATACACCGGGTCATTAATTATTTTTCGAAAGGCCATTCTTTAAATTGTTAAAATGATTTTACTCTATTTACAAAGGTAATTTTTGGGGAGGGAATAAATTACATTTGTACGATAGGTTCTTCAAATTAAAGGCCAAATAAAATTTCTTTTGAAAAGGATCCGGATTAAAAAAAATAAATGAATACAGCTAAAATTTTATGGGTAGATGATGAGATGGAAAGCTTAAAATCTCAGATTATGTTTTTAGAAAACAAAGGATATGATGTGAAATCTTTGAGCAATGGGCATGATGCTTTGGATTATGTGAAAGAAAATATTGTGGATGTGGTGCTTCTGGACGAAAGTATGCCTGGCATAACCGGGCTTGAAACTTTGCAGAAAATTAAAGAGATCAATTCGCAAATTCCTATTGTGCTTATTACAAAAAATGAAACAGAAAACCTGATGGATGAGGCCATAGGATCGCAGATAACAGATTACTTAATAAAGCCTGTGAACCCAAACCAGGTTTTGCTTTCGCTAAAAAAAATAATTGATAATAAAAGGTTGGTTGCAGAGAAAACCACTTCTTCTTATCAACAGCAATTCAGGGATTTGTTTATGGCGCTTAGCGATAATCCTGATTACAATAAGTGGATGGAAATCTATAAGAAACTGGTGTATTGGGAACTTGAAATGAAAAAAAGCGACAGCCCCGAAATGCGGGAAGTATTTCAGTCGCAAAAGACTGAAGCTAATGCTGATTTTTTTAAATTTATTTCAAAGAATTATGCTACCTGGGTGAGCAGTGCCGCGGCCGATGCCCCCATCATGAGCCATTCGCTTATGAAATTTAAAGTGTTCCCCCATGTAGAAAAAGGTACACCTACTTTTTTTGTTTTGATTGATAATTTAAGATTCGATCAATGGAAAACTATTCAGCCGTTGTTTGCCGAAAGTTTTCGCATACAGGAAGAAGAAACTTTCTATTCTATTTTGCCCACTGCCACGCAATACAGCCGTAATGCCATCTTTGCCGGATTGCTTCCAATAGATATAGAAAAACAATTCCCGGTAGAATGGAAAAATGATGATGAGGAAGGCGGCAAAAATTTATTTGAAGAACTCTTTTTTAAAGCACAATTAAAAAGGCTACGTAAAGAAGATCTGAAATATTCTTACACAAAGATCACCAACCACCAGGATGCCCAGAAACTGGTGGATAACATGCATAATCTTTTGAGCAACGACATCAATATCATTGTTTATAATTTTGTAGATATGCTAAGCCATGCACGTACGGAAATGGAAGTGCTTAAAGAATTGGCGGCAGATGAATTAAGCTACAGAAGTCTCACGGCATCATGGTTTGAACATTCTCCCCTGCACCAGGCATTAAAAAAAGTGGCTGATAGAAAAATCAATTTAATAGTAGCTACCGACCATGGAAGTGTAAGGGTAAATTCTCCGCATAAAGTAGTGGGCGATAAACAAACTACGGCCAACCTGCGTTACAAACATGGCCGCAATTTAAATTATGAAGCCAAAGAAGTGCTTGCTTTTCGCGATCCACGACAAGCTGGATTGCCGGTGCCCAATGTAAATTCATCTTTTATATTTGCCCGTCAGGACGGGTATTTGTGTTACCCTAATAATTACAATCACTTTGCTAATTATTATAAAAATACTTTTCAGCATGGCGGCGTAAGCCTCGAAGAAATGATCATCCCGGTGATACGGATGACGAGTAAAGTAAATGAATAAAGCGCCATTGTATCCTTATTACTTCTAACTTTTAATAGGTAATTCCGGAGAAATTTGTTTTCCTGAATTACTGATTGAAATAACTCCTAATAATAAAATGAAAGGCAGCACAGATAAAATAAATCTGTTGTGCCATTCATCACAGGAAAGCATTACAGTAAAGGCCATTAAAGAAATGTTTGCTATTAAAAACCAAACTTCCGCATTATTCTTTCTAAAAAGATTTCTGATGCCAAGTAGTATTACCAGATAAATAAAATAGAAATACGCCGAAGCAAAAAGATTGTGAAAAAGTGAATAATAGCTTCGTGAAATGCCGAAGAAAGCAGATAATCTTTTAATACACAAATGTAAAAACAAGCTGAAATTCTGCGTAACTACATAAAGTAATCCCTGGATAGAATTTTTTTCAACTGGCATTTGAATGTGGTGAGGAGAGGGTATAGTGGGAACTCCACAAATAATTATTTCCTGTTGGTATGGCAATAAGAAATCAAATTCTCCGCCGCTGCCCAACGAATAATTGAATAGAAAGAATAAACCCATAGAAGCGATAACAGCACTTAAAACAATTATTTTAAAAGTTCTTTTTGGAAAGAATTTTATGATTATGAAAAGAAAAGTTGCAGGTATAAAGAAAATAGCTGTAGGTCGTGTAAAATACAATAAAATAAGAAAAAGTAAGATTGCCGTACCGTTTTTTAGATTTAGTTTTTTTCTTGAAAAAAGAAAATATGTATATATCACTGAGAAGCTAAAAAACAAGGATTCTGTAAAGAGATACGTGTTATATAAATGGTAATAATAAAACAGTAAAAAATAAAACGTACTCAATAAAGCCAGGGATTTATTTTTAGAAATTGAGATCACAAGTTTATAAAAACAAATTATGGAAAGGGCATTCAATAGCATTTGCACAATCACAATAAACAAAAAGCTGATTTTTAATTTAATGCAGAAGGCGATGAGCAGAATTTGGATGGAATAAAAAAGAAAATTGCCAGAACTGTAAGTGCCGGTGGTTAGAAAATGATTGGCCTCATTAATATATTTGGTGGCTTCCAGGTTGGTTACAATTCCATTTTGCCTGTAAAAAAACAGCTGCATCAGTACCCACACAATGAAGAGGACTATAAAATAAAATGAAGTAGTTCCCTTTTTATTACTCTTAAAGAAATAGTGGATTTTTTGCGTCAAAGTATAAAACTTAAAAAAAGGAAGTTAAAAGAAATAAAGTTGGTATTTGCCGGCTCGTTAGTTTTTTCAGAAATAATTGGTTTTACCCGCATTTGTGGCTACTCATTTATTATCTTTTAGCTGAACGATACGATTCACATATTTCCCCATCATATCGTATTCAATATTTACCTCTCCATTTTCCATTAAGTTTTTAAAATTAGTGTGAGAAAAAGTATAAGGAATTATGGCAACGTCAAAAGTGGTTTGAGTTACATTAAAAGCAGTAAGGCTTACTCCATTTACACATACCGACCCTTTTTCTATAATTAAGGAAGCAAAGATTCTATCGAATTCAAATGTAAATTCCATGCTACCTTCTTTATCTTTTCGCTTCACGCAAATAGCGGTTCCATCCACATGCCCTTGCACAATATGACCATCAATGCGACCATTCATTTTCATAGAACGTTCCAGGTTTATTATTTCTCCCGGATTCCATAATCCGGCATTGGTTTTTTGTAAGGTTTCCTTTATAGCAGTTACGCGGTAACTATCTTTTTTAATGTCTTCTACCGTGAGGCAAATTCCATTATGACTTATGCTCTCATCTATTTTTACATGAGAAGCCAATTCACTTTTTATGAAGAAAATCCGGTTGGATCCATCAATCGAAATTTGTTTTATTTCTCCAAGGGCTTCAATAATTCCTGTAAACATTATAGTGGCTTTTTATTTTATTTTGAACATTTGAAAAGTTTACAACAGTTTGAGTGGTTAAATTTAAATATTTACTTTATCTTCGCACTCCTAAAAAAATACAAAAGGAAATTTTATGCTGATTATTGATTCAAAAGATTGCGAAAATATTGATAAAGCGCTTAAAAAATACAAGAAAAAATTTGAGAAGAGCCGTACTTTATTGCAACTTCGCGAACGCCAGTCTTTTATGAAACCCTCTATCAGAAGAAGGGGTGAAGTGTTGAAAGCTTTTTACAAGCAACAGATAGCCAGTGGTAAAATTGAAGTTTAATTAGATTAAAATCTCTATAATATATTCCCGATAGCTTAGATAATTGGCTATCGGTTTTTTTATGTTCACAAGTGAGTGTAAAATTTTAAGCGCACTTTTTATTTATCGAAGAATAAAACTATTACGCCAGGATAGATATTGCCATACACCTTTTCTGCGGAGGACACTAAGTTACTTTTTAAAAATGCTTCTTTTTGATCAGAAGAATAATAGTAAAATATATAATAATTAATTTGATAGTCATTAATGGCCTTCAAGATTTGTGACGTTGAATAATTCCGGATATATGGGCCATAAAATTTGGATTGTGTCAAATAGCTAATCTTAATTGATTTTGAATAATCCGCATCACTCTGAATACTGGTAAGAATCCTCCCATTTATATGTTCCTTTTTAAGAGCTGCTGCCATTTCAAATATATCTTTACCATCCCCGTATTGATTTTTTAATTGCACAACCGGATAAATATAAAAGCTTCCGATGATGGCAAAACAAAAAGGAAATAAAAGTTTTCTTTTAATAAAATTTGTTTTTATTAATTCAGAAAGTAAAATTCCTGCTAACGCTAAAACGCCCAGGTCCATTATCCATAAGAAACGGGATTGAATAGAAAATAATAAATAACCGCAAGGCCAAATTGCAATAAAACTAAAAAGAAACAGATCATTCTTTTCCTGAAAAAAAACTTTCTTTTTATTTAAAATTAGAATGAGGCTGATTAATATAATGATGCTAAAGGCAAGTGAAAATTCATTGAAAGCCCCAATAAGATTTATAAAATTGAAAATAATTATTTTTAATTGAATTACGAACAGGTTCAAATTGGTAAAGGGAGTAATGTCGGGCAGATTCCAATAAGAGATATCATCAAAGATCGCATAACTATCTACAGGGGGAGGATAGATTAATACTTTAGAGGGATTGTAAACTTCAGTGAGAGTTCCGGTAATGTTCTTCTGGCCTAAAATAAAATGATCATATTTTAAATTAAGAGCAACAATCCAAAAAAGTATAGTAAGAATAAGTACGCTTACTGCTGTCGTAATCTTCCGGGCAGAGTGTGAAGTAAGGTATTTATTGGTTTTTCTTTTTTCTAAAAGAAGAATAACCAATGGCAAGTGCAGCAGGATAAAATAAAAGGTATATGCTTTTGCATAAAATCCTACTCATCCCACAATTGCCGCCCAAATTATTCCTTTATAATTTTTACCAAAATTATTTGAGGATATAATATTGAGATATAATAATAAAAATGTTACCTGTAAAAGATCACCAAATAAGCGGCTAAAAGCAAAATGAATAATTAATAAAACAGCGCCAAACATTGTAGCTATTTCGACATAAGGATTAATTTTCAATTTTTTTAGAAAATAAAAATAGAGGCATAGACTTACTGCGCCGTATATCCCGTTAAGCCATTTTGCTGTAATTATTCCATTGAAGCCTGATCTTATAAAGGGTGCTACAATCCATGAGCCTAATGGGCTCCAGATTCCATTAATGGAATTAAAATAATTGCCCTTTGCTATTTTTTCAGCTACGCTCAGATAACCTGTAGCGTCAGGATCAACAACATATTGATATGCGGGAAAAAGAAGAAAAAATAATAATAAATAACCCGTTAAGAAAAAAAACAAATGCTTATTTGTCATAAATTAGATCAGACATTTTCTTAAAAATAATCAAATGTAAATAGTTCTTTTTTCAATAACTATATTGTTTTATTAACTTTACAGCTACCGGTTCTTTTATGTCTATACCTGAAACATATCCCATATCCGAATTTTTAAATTACCTCACTTTTCAAAAGCGGTATTCGAAATATACTATTATCTCTTACCGAACTGACCTGACTGCCTTTTTTGATTTTATTTTTTTAGAATACCAAACCACCGACCTCCTGGAAATATCCATTCCGATGGTACGTTCCTGGCTTGCCACTCTAAAAGAAAAGAAGATGGCTTCCAAAACCATCAACCGGAAAATTTCTTCTTTGAAATCATTTTTCAAATACCAGTTGAGATTGAATAATATTGCGGCAAGCCCTTTGGCAACTACCTCTTCCCTAAAAGTGAGCCGAAAGCTTCCTTCATTTATAGAGGAAAAGGGTATCCAAAAATTATTTAACGAAACTTCTTTTCCACCTGATTGGGAAGGGAAACTGAATTATTTAATCTTTGAAATTTTTTATGAGACAGGGATCAGGCTTAGCGAATTAATTAATTTAAAGGAAGCCCAGGTAGATAAAAGTTCCGGAACCATTAAAGTATTAGGAAAGGGGAATAAGGAGAGATTGATTCCCGTTAGTAATCATTTGCTCAATCACATTGATGAATATATTTCAGAGAAAAGAAAACAATTGCCGGAATCTGCTCATACTTTTCTTCTGGTAAATAAAAAAGGCAAAATTCTTTACCCTAAATATGTTTATAATATGGTAAGAAAATACCTCGCGCAAGTATCTACCATTCAGAGAAAAAGTCCTCACGTAATGCGCCACAGCTTTGCTACCCATCTATCTAATAACGGGGCACAGATAAATGCAATAAAGGAATTATTAGGGCATAGCAGCCTGGCTGCCACTCAAATCTACACGCACAATACTATAGAAAGGTTAAAAGAAGTGTATAAACTAGCGCACCCATTGTCTTAAAAAATAAAACAGATACCACATAATTTTTTTTTGAAAAATGCGTTTGAAAATGTAACTTCATTCCGGCAATTTCTAATGATAACCTCTAAAATTCTTTTGCTTATTACCTCTATAATTTACCTGATTTATTATTAATTATTATTCACTTTTAAAACTTAGGATTACTATGAACGTAAACATTCAAACACAGCGCTTTGCTGCAGATTCGAAATTGGTTTCCTATATTGAAACGAAAATCTCCAAACTGGGCCAGTTTCATGATCGTATCACTAAGGTAGATGTCTATTTAAAATTAGACAATGTAGTACACAAGATCAAAGACAAGATAGCCGAAATACAAGTACATGTCCCTAAACATCAATTTTTTGTGAAGCATTCTTCAAAATCGTTTGAAGAAAGTTTTGATGTTGCACTGGATTCTGTAATTACTCAAATAAAAAGAAAGAAAGAGAAAGTAATCGCCTGAACATTTAATCATTCTGAAATAAAGGCTCCCCGCAAAGAGGAGCCTTTATTTTTACAGGGTGTTTTTCTATATTTTGAAAAAGAAAAGGCAAAAGACCTTTTACTTAAAATGCTTACAAAATTTTCTTTTCAAAATTTTTCCATTAAACATTTTCCATTACCTTTGCCTTCCCAAAAAATAGCCCTATGGGTTTTTTATTGGGAAAGTTCATTTTAAAGCTGAATAAGGCAAGTGCCAGTGTAGCTCAGTTGGTCAGAGCAGCTGATTTGTAATCAGCTGGTCGGGGGTTCGAATCCCTCTACTGGCTCTCAGAATTCCGGGTTGAATGATTTTAAATTTGGTGGGTTATCCATTTTTCAATCGTGATCTGAGATCTACAATTAAAATTGGGCAGATGGCCGAGTGGTTAAAGGCGACAGACTGTAAATCTGTTCTCTCACGAGTACGTAGGTTCGAACCCTACTCTGCCCACACAGGGATAAAAGTTTTTTGAAATAGTATTTGACTTCTTTCAAGCTGTTGTAGCTCAGGGGTAGAGCACTTCCTTGGTAAGGAAGAGGTCGTGAGTTCAATTCTCATCAACAGCTCAGTTTTTGAAAAGTTGAAGTTCATGCGGGAAATATTCCGGATGATAGTAGCCCGGAAGGCTGTGCTACGGGTATTTGGCGATCAACACTCAGTTGTAAAATTAAGAGTTGAACAAAAGAGAAATAAGCGGAAGTAGCTCAATTGGTAGAGCGATAGCCTTCCAAGCTATAGGTCGCGAGTTCGAGACTCGTCTTCCGCTCCATAATGGAAAGTTCATTTTTTAAAAGAGAAGATGAGCAGGAATAAAAAATTTAAAAACAAAAATTAAATTAAACAAAATGGCAAAAGAGAGTTTTAAAAGGGATAAACCCCACGTTAACGTTGGTACTATCGGTCACGTGGATCATGGTAAAACCACCCTAACAGCCGCTATAACCGATGTTTTGTCTAAAAAAGGTTTAGCGGAAAAAAGGAATTATGCAGATATTGATGGTGCTCCGGAAGAAAAAGAAAGGGGTATCACTATTAATACAGCACACGTTGAATATTCAACAGTAAACCGGCACTATGCTCACGTGGATTGTCCGGGACATGCGGATTATGTAAAAAATATGATTACAGGAGCTGCCCAGATGGATGGTGCAATATTAGTAGTTGCAGCAACGGATGGCCCTATGCCACAAACAAAAGAACACATTCTGTTGGCTCGCCAGGTAGGTGTACCTCAAATTGTTGTTTTTATGAATAAAGTGGATTTGGTAGATGATCCTGAATTATTGGAATTGGTAGAAATGGAGATTCGTGAATTATTAACTTCTTACGGTTTTGATGGAGATAATACTCCAATCATCCAGGGTTCTGCAACAGGTGCATTAGCAGGAGATCCAAAATGGGTTGCTAAGATTGATGAATTAATGGAAGCTGTTGATACTTACATTCCATTACCTCCGCGCCCGGTTGACCAACCTTTCCTTATGTCTGTAGAAGATGTATTTTCTATTACAGGTCGTGGTACCGTTGCTACAGGTCGTATTGAAAGAGGACGCATCAAGGTAGGTGAGGCAGTTGAAATCGTTTGTTTAATGGAAAAACCGTTGAACTCTACTGTTACAGGTGTAGAAATGTTTAAGAAATTACTTGATCAGGGTGAAGCAGGTGATAATGCAGGTTTACTGTTACGCGGCATTGAAAAAACTCAAATCCGTCGTGGCATGGTTCTTTGCAAACCGGGCTCCATTACTCCGCACACTGAATTTAAAGGTGAGGTTTACGTGTTAAGCAAAGAAGAAGGTGGCCATCATACTCCATTTTTCAAACACTATCGTCCACAGTTCTATTTCAGAACGACAGACGTTACCGGAGAAGTAGAATTGGCCGAAGGAACTGAAATGGTAATGCCTGGCGATAATACTTCACTTTCTGTGAAACTGATACAGCCAATTGCAATGGAAAAAGGATTGAAATTTGCAATTCGTGAAGGTGGCCGTACAGTGGGAGCGGGACAGGTTACAGAAATTATAAAATAAGATATCATATCTTTGAAACAGAAATTAGCTAATTAGCAAATTTGCTAATTAGCTAATTTGGTTTTAAGGAAGTTCTTTACCATACGGGCATAGTTCAATGGTAGAATAGAGGTCTCCAAAACCTTTGATCAGGGTTCGAATCCTTGTGCCCGTGCCGAATAATTTGAAAGACTACTATTGATTTATTAAAAAAAGAGGTTCTTTTTTGGTAGACCTGTTCCTTTTCAAATTTTCAAATTTTCAAATTTTCAAATTGTTTTTTTTATGAATAAAATTGCTTACTACGTCAGAGATTCCTATAAAGAAATGATGCATAAAGTAACCTGGCCTACCTGGGAAGAATTACAGCAATCTACCATGATCGTTTTGATAGCAACCATAATTATTACTGCTATTGTGGCTTTGATGGACTTTGTGGCTAACGGTCTTTTAAAATTTATTTATTCTTTATTTAATTAATGATGACAGAAACAGAAAATACAGAAGAAGTGCAACCGGAAGAATCCGGAATCGAGCCCACTCCTCCTGTGCCGGAAAAAGATACCAAGTGGTACGTATTGCGCGTAGTTAGTGGCAAGGAACGGAAAGTGAAAGAATACCTTGATAAAGATATTATTAGAAATGGATGGGATAAGTACATCCAACAGATTTTTTTGCCCGTGGAAAAAGTTTATAAGGTGATGAATGGCAAAAAGGTAATGCGCGAAAGGAATTTCTATCCCGGCTATATTATGATTGAAGTGTTAGAGAATAAACTATCGGATGAAATGATACAGCATTTGAGTAACACCACCAATGTAATGCATTTTTTAACTGATTGCAAAGGATCTAAGGGAAACATTATCAGCCTGCGCAAATCTGAAGTAAATAAAATGCTTGGCAAAGTTGATGAAATGGCAGATGCAGGCGGCATGACCATGCTGGAACCTTTTATTGTAGGAGAAACTATCAAAATAATTGACGGGCCCTTCAATGATTTCAACGGCGTAATTGAAGAAGTTACTGATGAAAAGAAAAAACTGAAAGTACAGGTTAAGATATTTGGCCGGGCTACTCCTGTTGAATTAAGTTACATGCAGGTAGAAAAGATTTCGTGAGATGCGTCATTAAAAAATAATTGAAACCGGTTTCAGCAATGAGCCGGTTTTTTTATTTTTAATATTTTTACGGAATTAACTTCATCAGTGATTATTCTTCTTTTCTCTTCACCAATAAATACCAATCGTACTCCAAAGGCAGGTAGCCAATATTGTAGCAAAAGAAGTAAACACTTCCCTTTTTGTTAGTATAAGTGTGAGTGAAATATTTGAACTGAAATCCCTTTTCCAATAGCTTATTTTTTGTGGTTTTTGCCATCTCTTCCTCATTGTTAAACAGGCATTCCAATATGCGTCTGTTTTTTCCAAGTGCGTTATTAATATTTCTAACCAGGTTAGTGGTATTCGATTTTAATTGATTGTTATAATTATTTCTGCAATAATCATCACAAAATTTTTTATCGGTACGCCCTTTTAATAATTTCCCGCAGGTAAGGCAAAGTCTGGAGGTAGTCTCGGCTGTCATGCTGATGGAGATTGTTTTGTAGCTGAAAGATACAATAATGATTTATAGAAACAACCGTTTACAAACGGTTATATACAACTATAAACGCTTAAAATACGAGTAAGGCTTTTGGGCAATCGCATCTTTGTGTTGTTGAAGAAACGAAGCGATTCGGTTTTTCGACTGAGATACAAACATTTATAAAACAAGTTTGTCTGAAAAAGATGAGCGCAAAACACAAAGTCATGAACAGATTAAAAAACAAAGTTCAACTGATTGGTAATTTAGGCAATGCGCCTGAAATACGTAACACAGAAAGCGGTAAAAAAATGGCCCGTTTTTCAGTAGCCACCAATGAAAGCTACCAGAATGCCAAGGGAGAAAAAGTGACTGAAACCCAATGGCACAGTTTAATTGCCTGGGGAAAAGTAGCGGATATTGTCGAAAAATATTTAGCCAAAGGAACCGAAGTGGCCATTGAAGGAAAATTAGTTAATGGGAATTACGTGGATAAAGAAGGGAATAAAAAATACTTTACCCAAGTGGAAGTGCACGAATTAATGACGCTGGGCGGCAAGCCTTCGGCTTAGATTTTCTTTTGCCACGGATTATACAGGTTTTCACGTAACAAACCCAATTGGCTTAATCATTAACTTTGGCTGAAAGTCTTTAGAACATCAACGGTTTATTTTTTGAAGATTTTTTGCCAAAGATTTACATAAATTTATAACGGTTCTTTTTAACAGGCAGCGATTAGGGAAACTTGTATTTTTAATATTTTTTTTAATCCCGGGAAATCTGTTGTAATCGTGGCTATCTTTTATCTTTAATTATAATCGGCGGGTAATAATTTTTATACAAAAATGAATTCAATAGAACGCAATGAAATATTTGATCTGACTTACAGGTTTGTAACCGAAACCAGTGAAAATATTTTTCTTACCGGGAAGGCAGGAACAGGTAAAACGACTTTTTTAAAATATTTAAAAGAGAACTGTTCTAAAAATATAGTGGTAGCTGCGCCTACAGGAGTAGCCGCCATCAACGCAGGAGGAGTTACCTTACATAGCTTGTTTCAGCTACCATTCCACCCTTTTTTACCCACAAGAAATAATAAGGAAGACTTTCTTTCTAAACTAAAATTCAATAGACAACGGCAACAATTGCTTCGCAAAATGGAGTTGCTGGTTATTGATGAAATAAGCATGGTACGCTGCGATACCATGGATGCGATAGATACTATTTTAAAAACGGTGCGAAGAAAATATGATTTGCCTTTCGGTGGCGTACAAATATTATGCATTGGCGATCTGTATCAACTGCCGCCCGTGGCCCAGCGCCAGGAGTGGAGCATTTTACAGGAATACTATTCGTCACCTTTCTTTTTCGATAGCCTGGTGATCAAAGAGCAAATGCCGCTGCTTATTGAATTGAATATTATTTACCGTCAAAAAGAAAGCTCATTTGTTGATCTCTTAAATAAAGTGCGCAACAATACCATGAATGCAGATGATTTTGAAGACCTGCATCTCCGGTATCAGCCTGCGTTCCGGCCTTCTTTTGAAGAAAAATATATTACCCTCACTTCTCACAACAACCAGGCAGACCTGATTAATAACCGCGAGCTTCATAAATTATTAGCGCCATCGTTTACCTATGAAGCAGTAATAGAAGAAGATTTTCCACCGAATACTTACCCGGCGGAGGGAGCTTTAATTTTGAAAGTAGGTGCGCAGGTAATGTTTTTGAAGAATGATGTAATTAGTAAGAGATATTTTAATGGTAAAATTGGGGTAATAAAATCTTTGGAAGATGATGAAATAACTGTCGAATGCGATGGACAGGATATTTCCGTATCTCAGGAAACCTGGGAAAATTCTCGCTATGTTTTAAACCGCGCTGATGGAAAGTTGGAACAGGAAACTTTGGGAACTTTTACTCAATTTCCATTAAGGCTTGCCTGGGCCATTACTATTCATAAAAGCCAGGGCCTTACGTTTGAGAAGGTAATGATAGATGCGGGCGCAGCTTTTAGCAGTGGCCAGGTTTACGTGGCATTGAGCCGATGCACCAGCCTTGATGGCATTGTGCTGTTATCAAAAATTCCGGCAGCGGCTATTTACAGCAACGACAATGTAGTAAAAGGCCAGCAGGCATTAACGCCCAAAGGCTCATTGGCAGAAAGATTTGCCGGCGCAAGGCAAATATTTACGCAGCAATTGCTGGAAGACATCTTTTCTTTTAATGAAATAAATACTTTGATGGATGCTTTGGCTTTTCATATAAAAGAACATCGGGAAAAACTGAATAAAGAGGCAGTCGATTGGATGAATAATCTCAAGAATAAACTTTCTGCTGATAAAGCAATTGGTTTAAAATTTATCAGTCATATCGGAATGTTGATGAAGCAGGAACCGGTTATTGAAAATAATATGGCCTTGCAAAAAAGGATCAATGATGCGGCCAATCATTTCGGTCCCAAGTTTTCGGCCTACGAGGATTCTGTTCAAAATCATCCTTTAATAACGGAACACAAGGAAGCCGCCAATGTTATCAATGAATATCTTACTCAGCTATTGATATCACTGCATGTTGAAAATTATTTTTTACAATATTGCAAACAGCCTTTTTCTGTTACCACTTTTTTGCAGCATAAATTAAAATTTGCGCAGCCGAGGATAAATGTTTCGTGCTATGCAAGCGGTAAAAGACAATCTTTTTCGGATGTGCCCAATGTGGAATTATTTGATACCATGAAACGCTGGAGAGATATGGTTTGTGAAGAAACCCGTATGCCGATTTACATGGTTGCCAATCAGAATACCTTGAAAGAAATTGCCACTTACCTTCCACTTACCAAAAAAGATTTATTGCAATTAAGTGGTTTTGGAAAAGCGAAAGTGGATAAATATGGGGATGATATTTTAGATGCGGTTAATGACTATTGCAGCAGGTATAATATTGAAAGCAATATGGCTGCTAAGGAAGGTAATCCAAAAAGAGAACGCAAAGAAAAGTCTCTTGAAGAAAGAACCCCTACTAACATTATTTCTTTCAACTTATTTAAAGAAGGTAAATCAATAGTTGACATTGCAAAAGAAAGAAATCTTGCAGTAAGTACGGTTGAAGGGCATTTGGCTTCCTTTGTTGCCAATGGTGAAATTGACATTAATAAAATGGTTTCTATGGAAAAACAATCGTTGATAAAAGAAGCGGCAAAGGTTTATGGAAAAGAAAGTTTTAAAATCTTAAAAGAAAATTTACCGGAGGATATTGGTTATGGAGAAATAAGAATGGTGATATCAACTATGAATGTGAAATGAGGGACATACATTCAAAATTTTGCAAAGCTCCTCAGGAATTTAAAATTATAGCTGTTTTTTGGAATAGTGTGCTCTTTGATTGCGAACCTCGCCAATCTAAAATCTGAAATCAAAAAAATTGTTGTGTAAAATAATTTATTCCCCTACCTTCGCACTCCCAAAAAAAGTTCTTTAATAGAAATCATTAAATGGGAGTTTCGGTTATATGCCGGAACGTTAACACCAAAAAAATAATTATGGCAAAAGAAATTACAGCCTATGTCAAGCTCCAATGCAAAGGAGGACAAGCTAATCCTGCACCGCCAATAGGCCCTGCACTCGGTTCAAAAGGTATTAATATCATGGAGTTCTGCAAACAGTTCAATGCCAGAACCCAGGATAAACAAGGGAAAGTTCTTCCCGTTCTCATTACAGTTTATGGCGATAAATCATTTGATTTTATCATTAAAACGCCTCCTGCTGCTGTACAATTAAAAGATGCGGCTAAGATTCAAAGCGGAAGTAAAGAACCTAACAGAAATAAAGTAGGTAAAGTTTCCTGGGCCCAGGTGGAAGAAATTGCCAAAGATAAGATGGAAGACCTCAACGCCTTTAGCCTTAACAGCGCTATGAAAATGGTTGCCGGCACTGCCCGTAGTATGGGCTTAACTGTAGAAGGACAAGCCCCCTGGGAAAACTAAATTGAAAATGATCTGCATTTGTTTGCGGATTTTAAACTTTTGAACTAATGATTACTAAAAAAAGAAAAGAAGCCAACGCCAAAATTGAGCAAAATAAATCTTACTCATTAAAAGAAGCTTCTACCCTTGTAAAAGATATTAATACCACCAAGTTTGATAGTTCTGTGGATCTTCATATCCGTCTTGGCGTAGATCCTAAAAAAGCAGACCAGGCCGTTCGCGGTACGGTTTCACTCCCTCACGGAACCGGTAAAACTAAAAAGGTATTGGTGCTTTGCACTCCCGATAAAGAACAGGCTGCTAAAGATGCGGGCGCTGATTTTGTAGGACTCGATGAATTCATTACAAAGATTGAAGGTGGATGGACAGATGTTGATGTGATAATAGCAACACCTTCCGTGATGCCTAAAATAGGACGTCTTGGTAAAGTATTGGGGCCGCGAAACCTGATGCCCAATCCCAAAACAGGAACGGTTACCAATGATGTAGTATCAGCAATCAATGATGTAAAAGGCGGTAAAATTGCCTTTAAGGTTGACAAAGTAGGTATTGTTCATGCATCTATCGGAAGAGTAAGTTTTTCTCCTGATAAAATAGAGGCCAACAGCCAGGAATTAATTAATGCCATCATTAAATTGAAACCAGCTACCTCAAAAGGTATCTATTTAAAAGGACTAAGCATGGCAAGTACCATGAGTCCCGGCATTATTATAGACACCAAATCTGTACAGAACTAATAAAAATTATTTGCTTTGGATTTTACTTTTTAATTCAAAAGCAACAAAACAAATAGTATGAACAAAGAACAAAAACAAGAAGTAATAGAAGCTTTGAAAAGTAAATTTTCTCAGTATTCTAATTTCTATATCACCGACACTGAAAGCCTTACCGTAACGCAGATTACTGATTTGCGCAGGCATTGTTTTGATAAACAGGTGGAAATGAAAGTGGCTAAAAATACCCTTATTAAAAAAGCGCTTGAAAGTTTGGATAGCGAAAAATATTCTGGTATTTACGATGCATTGCACAATGTAACCGCTTTAATGTTTAGTGAAAGCCCCAAGGATCCCGCTGTAATTATCAGTAGTTTTCGTAAGGCAATGAATGGCGAAAGGCCGGTTTTGAAAGCCGCTTTTTTAAACGGAGATATTTTTATAGGAGATAATCAGTTAATTAATCTTACCAGGATCAAGACTAAGAATGAATTGATTGGTGAAGTGATTGGCTTATTGATGTCGCCAATTCAGCGCGTAATTGGCGCTTTGCAAAACAGGCCTGAAGCTGCAGAATCTAAAGCCGAAGTGGCAACTCCTTCAGAAGCGAAAGCAGAAGCTGTTCCTGAAGTGAAGGAAGTAAAGGTAGAAGCGAAATCAGAAGCGGTGTCTGAAGTAAAAGCAGATGTTGCTCCAGAGAAAGCAAAAGCTGAAGAAAATACTGATGCGGAAAAACCAGCTCAGCCGGAAGCATAATCAAAATGTATTTTATTGGTTAAAGACCAAGTAGGATAAAACAAATTTTTTTAAAAACCGCTCCGCCGGATCAGTTATAAAAACTGAAAAGAAGGGGGAAAAAATTAAAACAAAAAATCATGGCAGACGTAAAAACATTAGCCGAAAACTTAGTAGGCTTAACAGTAAAAGAAGTTCAGGAATTAGCTGATTTCTTAAAAACAGAATATGGTATTGAACCAGCAGCAGCAACTGTAGTTGCCAGTGCTGATGGCGGTGGCGCTGCGGCAGTAGAAGAAAAGACCTCGTTTGATGTAGTTCTGAAAGCTCCTGGAGCTAACAAGCTTGGCATTGTAAAAATTGTAAAAGAACTTACTGGCCTGGGTTTGAAAGAAGCCAAGGATTTGGTAGATGGTGCGCCTAAAACCATCAAAGAAGGTGTGGATAAAGCCACTTCAGAAGAAATTAAAAAGAAACTGGCTGATGCAGGTGCTGATGTAGAAGTAGTTTAATTTTCTTTCAAATATTTTAAAAAAGCCGGAGATTGTTCTCCGGCTTTTTTGATGGGTCTATTTAATCTCTGATCTCTCGAATATTTGCATTAAGGCCGATTTTTGTTTTGCACTTTATGATCCCGCAATCTTATCCCGTTTCCTGTTCAGCACAGTTCAATTACGTGGAGTTTACAAAACCTACCAGCTATTGCTGTTTTTTAAAACGGATGCCTACTAAAAAAGGCAACCACCGGTTGCCTTTCATTCTATTTAATTTTTAAAAAATTATTCTGCTACTATCTTTCCTCTCATAGTACCAAAATGTCCGGGGAAACTGCAAATAAATTCATACACACCGGGATCAGCTACTTTAAAAGTGATATCAGCGCTTTCGCCGGGGCCTAATAACTTTGTATGAGCAATTACATCTGTAGCCATAGCAGCGGGTATATGATCATTGGCTTTGTCTTTTACTGCAGCTTCGCCAAATGCCTGTACATCTGTGCCCTGGGCTAATATTACCACATTGTGAGCCATAGATTCTTTTGGAAGTTTACCCACATTTTTCAGGGTTAATTTTACATCTTGTCCGGCTTTAATTTTAAATAAAGTCTTGTCATATTTCATATCATCCGAACCCTGCAGTTCAATGTGGTCTGTTACGGCAACGTCATTAATTCCGGGAATATCAGAGCCGGGAGTTTCTGCAGCGGCCGGTGCTTCAGTAGCTGCGCTGTCAGTCGCTGTGGTGGTTTCTGTTCCTTCAGTTTGGTTGCCACCGCAGGAAGCTAAGAAC
>JBDSOE010000127.1:0-5971 GCA_039915005.1 Ginsengibacter sp. | reverse complement strand
CAGGCTGAAAAGATACCTCTTAAAGATTAAGGAGTCCTGAACTGGAAAGGATTTGAAAGATAAAAGTATAAAGCCTGGAATGCTTACTAAACAGCATCTCAGGCTTATTGGTAACGCGTACTGGATTCGAACCAGTGACTCCTCCGTGAGAGGGAGGTGTCTTAACCCCTTGACCAACGCGCCGTTTCTTATTAAAAGAGAACAAAGGTACTCTTAGGTAATTTTATTACCAATTATTTTCCCTCCATGCTTGGTGATGGAATGAACTGTCACTGTTTAAGAAGTGAGAATTTATCCTAATCATGATTTATTGAGTGATTTTGATTGCAGGATAATTCAATACTTTGTAACAAACAGGTGAAAATACGTGAATGGGGGAAGTGATCACCGTTTACGCAAAATGGAAATTGGTGCTCCACTTTTCATTTTTCATTCCTGGTTCCCAATTCTTAATTATTAATTATTTTACTTTGCCCGAATAATTGAATTTTATAAAATGAAGATATTTAAATTCGGCGGAGCCAGCATCAGCAATTTTGATCGTATAAAAAATCTCTCCGGAATTTTAAAAAATCATGAAGGCGAAAAAATACTGATCGTTATTTCCGCAATGGGTAAAATAACCAATGCCCTGGAAAAAGTAGCCGAAACCTTTTTTGAAGAAAAAAATGAGGATGCCATTAAGCTGTTTCAAAAAATAAAACAGTATCATTTAACCCAGTTAAAATACTTAATTATCCTGCACTGGGAAAAAGCTACCAACGATCTCCAGGAGTATTTCACCAAGGTGGAATCGTTGCTGAAAACCACTCCTGTAAAAGATTACAACTATTACTATGACCAGATCGTTTGCTCCGGGGAATTGCTCTCCTCTACGTTGATCTCCTATTTTCTTAATGAGGAAAGGCTTCCCAATAAATGGATAGATGTGCGGAATCTTATACGTACTGACGATACTTTTCGTGATGCCAAAATAGATTGGGACTTTACCCAAAAAAACATCAATGAAAAACTAATCCCCCTGTACGAGGAAAATAATTTTGTGATAACCCAGGGCTTTATAGCCGGCACCGATAAAAATGAAAGCACCACGCTCGGTCGCGAAGGAAGCGATTATACCGCTGCCGTGTTTGCCAGGTTAATGGATGCGGAAAGCGTTACAATATGGAAAGATGTAAACGGAGTGATGAATGCCGACCCGAAGGAGTTTAATGATGCAATAACTATTGAGGATTTAAGTTATAAAGAAATAATTGAAATGGCCTATTATGGCGCGCAGGTAATTCATCATAAGACCATAAAACCCTTACAAAATAAAAACATTCCCCTGTATGTAAAATCCTTTTTGGACCCGGGTCTTCCGGGCACTACCATTACGCAACAATACAGCCATAGCCTTCCTCCCATGATTGTTTATAAACACCAACAGGCGCTGATTACTTTACAATCTCTCGATTTTTCTTTTGTGGAAGGCAAGCCGATAAATACATTGCATGAAATATTAGACGGGTTACGACTGAAGCCCAACCTTACACAGAATACCGCCATAAGTTTGTTGATCTGCGTAGATGACATTCCGGAAAAAACAGAACAAATCGCTTTACAGTCTTCAAAATTATTCGACGTACAAATTCAGAAGAATTTATCACTGCTTACCATCAGGCATTACACGCCGGAGATAATAAAAAAGCTTTCTGAAAATAAAGAAATTGTTTTGGAGCAAAAAACACAGGAAACTATACAACTTCTGTTGAAAGGAAATTAATTAATTACATAATCGCCTTTGCGGTCAATTAAAATAAGAGGCACTTCCCTGGTTTGCTCAAATTCATCATAAGCCTTTTTCAATTGCATAGAAAACTTTTGAAGAGTTGGATTATTTTTTATGTTGTTGTTTAAATAATCCACTGACTTTTGCGAACTGTACCTGATGGGAAATATATGAACCGGAATAAATTCCTGGCCCGCTGCTTTTGCAAGACTGGAAAGGATGTAAATCTCTTCAATATCGTTATCATTCACCGATACGCAACCCACAGACACACAGCTTCCATGAATATAAATACCATTGCCCGGCCTCATAGAATCGCTGAGAATTCTATCAGAAGCATTGGGATAATTGAGTCCCAGCGAAAGGTGATAATTACTGCGTGGATTAAATTCATTAATATAATAAAATCCTTCAGGCACCTGATAATCGCCCTGCAACCTTTTAGGGCCCATGGTACCGCTTTGCATACAAACGCGGTAAGTTTTAAAAAGTTTGTACTTATCTTTTATATCATTTTTCACCCACATTTCCAACTGAGAATCAAATTTAAAACTGCGAATGAAAACATATTTCGCCGGCCATTGCAAACCTTTGGAAGCAAATTCTTTTTGCAACATTTCTTCCTTAGCGCTAAAAGCACTTGCCACCCTGAAGGACGCTTTTTGAGATTGTAAAAAAGAATTCTGGGCGCCGGTAATTTTAGTACCCGCAAGGAAAATAGTGATCAGGAAAAAAAACTTTGAAACAAATGAAAACATTCTCTTCTGTAATTAATAATAAGGTGATAACGTAAAAATAATTTTTTTATTGAAACAAATATTGATTGCGGGATTGGTGTTTTGTTAAATCATTGATAGCTGAATGAACTATCAGGCATTTTCTCCACTTTCCGTCCGCTAAAATATATCCTCAATTTTCATTTACAAATTTCCTCTCTCTGCCTGTTCTCTTTCAATGGCTTCAAATAAGGCTTTAAAATTTCCTTTCCCAAAACTCTTCGCCCCCTTGCGCTGAATGATCTCGAAGAATAAGGTGGGCCTGTCTTCTACCGGCTTCGAGAATATCTGTAAAAGATAGCCTTCATCATCCTTGTCTATCAAAATACCCAGTTCACGCAGGGGCGCCAGGTCTTCATCAATATGCCCGACCCTGTTCAAAACTGTTTCATAATAAACAGGCGGGATCTTTATAAATTCAACGCCGCGCTTTTGCAATTCAGCAACCGTTTCAATAATATTATGGGTAGCCAGCGCCACATGCTGGCAGCCCTCTCCATCATAAAATTCAAGATACTCTTCCACCTGGCTTTTTTTCTTTCCTTCCGCGGGCTCATTAATGGGAAACTTCACGTAACCATTACCGTTACTCATTACCTTGCTCATCAAAGCGGAGTATTCTGTGGAAATATCTTTATCATCAAAACTCAGAATATTTTTAAATCCCATTACGTCTTCATAAAAACGTACCCATGTATTCATTTGGTTCCAGCCCACATTTCCTACACAATGATCCACATATAAAAGGCCCGTAGAGGAAGGATTATAAACACTTTCCCATTTGCGGTAACCCGGCATAAAAATGCCTGAGTAATTTTTTCTTTCAATAAACAGATGAACTGTATCGCCATAAGTATGAATGCCGCTCATGATTACTTCACCATTATCATCTTTTAATGTGGTAGGTTCCATGTAGCTTTTACCGCCACGTTTAGTTGTTTCTTCCCATGCGCTGGTGGCATTATCCACCTTCAACGCCAGCATTTTTACACCATCGCCATGCCGGGCAATGTGCCGCGCTATTTCATTGTCATCTCTTAGTGAAGTAGTTAAAACGAAGGTCAGTTTATTCTGGCGTATCACATAACTTGCCCTGTCTTTCACGCCCGTTTCAGGTCCGGCATAAGCCAACGATTGAAAGCCAAAAGCGGTTTTATAATAATGAGCCGCCTGCTTTGCATTTCCCACATAAAACTCTACATAATCAGTGCCCATCAAAGGCAAAAAATCGGCCTGCCCCACTTCATTTTGCGCCGGATGGATAGTAGCTGTTTTCATACAATTTATTTTATTCAAAGGTAGTAAAATTGCCATTTACAACCGGGCTGCTGATGCACCGGAAAACCCTTGATATTTATAGGGTTCCCCTTTCCTGTTAAAAATAAATAGGCGCCTTGGTATCGAATCATTTATTTTGCAACCGGCAGGATCTGTGCACAGCATCTTTTCAAAAAAAGTAAATTATGAAAAAATCAACCTTCATTTTATTTATAGCAACGGTTCTCTTCTTTATGGCGGGTTGCTCCTCTACAAAAAATACAACAGGCCTCAAGGCTACTAATGGCCATCTCGCGGGCACATGGACCATTTCAAATATCAGTATAGATCTTCCTTCGGACCTGAAGGTAACCAACGTGTTTGACGAAGCTCCTTACGAAGATTTTAAAGGAAGTACATGGAGCCTGGTCAGAAATGGAAAAGGTTTTTTTACCTTAACCAACGGAACCAAAAAAGAAATTTACTGGAGCATTTATGGCAAAGAACCGGATGCGCAATTTCAGTTTAAAAAATTAAACGGCACTAAAGCAAGAAATGTGGAAGATGGATACAGGCTTCAGTTGCAGGACATTAGCAGCAATAGCTTTACAGCCCAATCGCCTTTGGATGCTGGCAATGGAAAAACAGGAAAAATCACTTACATTTTTACGAGGCAATAAATTTTGACCCCGGTAAAAAACACGGCCCCCGAAATGCGGGGCTTTTTTATTTCTCCAAAAAGAGGTGCATTAAAATGCCGGAAACGCTGCCAACCCTCGAAGGTTGGCAACTTCTAATTTGTAGCAACAATTTGAATCGCGCCGAAGGGTGCATTTCAAATTGTCGCGTAAGAATTTGTAAATTTAAGTACTAAAACCCCATAATCATGACAAAAGAACAATTACTGGAAGCCATATCAGCTCATTATGATGAGTTGAACGCCTTAAACAAAATAGACAATTTTTATGACTACGAAAATGATTTTATAAAGATATGGGGAAAGATGGGACGAGAGGTTTTTGAAAAGAATTTAGGTGAGCTTCCTGGAGACAGGAGAAAAAAAAACTCTAACCGTGTTTGGGGAAGTAACAATATCAAAAAGACATCCCTTTAGTGAAGCGATAAATGGATTTCAGATTAGTCCTCGTATGCAACAATTAATGACCTATTGTGGCCAATTAGACAGCTACGAAAAAAGCAATGAAGTATTGAAAGAAATGTTACAAATAGAAGTAAGTGAAACACAGATTTATAGGGTAACCGATTTTTATGGCAAAGCAGTGAAACCGGCAGTAAATGCTGAATCAATTTTACCCGCTGTTAAAAAAGAGGAGATATTGTATGCAGAAGTAGATGGCTCAATGATATTAACAAGAGAGGAAGGCTGGAGTGAAGTAAAAGTGGGCAGGATTTTTAAAAGTGGTGATTGTATCCATGCCGAAGGAAAGCCATGCTGGATAAGCAATTCTCAATACATGGCCTATCTTGGAAGCCATAAGCCTTTTACGCAGGCAATGGAGAACATTCTTGATGGCCACGGGAAATTAGACGACCGGCTGGTATTTATTTCAGACGGCGCTACATGGATAAAAAACTGGATAGAAGACGCTTTTCCCCATGCCGTTTCTATTTTAGATTATTACCATGTTTGTGAACATTTGCATGAATTTTCAAGTACTATTTTTAACGATAAGGTAAAAGAAAAATCATGGACAGATAAACAAAAAGAATGGTTATTAGAAGGCAAGGTAGCAACGGTAATAGGTAATATAAAAAGAATAGGAAAGAATGTCGAAAAAGCGAGGCAATTGATAAGCTATTATACCACCAATAAGAGCAGAATGAATTATCCAGAGTATCAAAAAATCGGATGTGGAATTATTGGTTCCGGCGCTATAGAATCAGCTCATCGAACACTGGTACAAAAGCGAATGAAACAATCCGGCCAAAGGTGGAGTTGTGAAGGTGCACAAAACATGCTGAATTTAAGAGTAGTCAGAAAAAACAATGATTGGAATAAGATTATCGAACTAACGAAAACAAAATTTAAAGTCGCTGCTTAAGTGCGACAATTTGAAATGCACCCATCACCTGTTTTAAGTGGCTTCCTCTATTTAATATTGCCGACTCTTATGATGCGGTGTACAAATGGTTTCAATATTTAAAA
>JBDSOE010000126.1:0-7049 GCA_039915005.1 Ginsengibacter sp. | reverse complement strand
AATCCGTGTATTGAATATTGGCAGTTGGCTAAGGCAACGGGTGATTATTTATTTTCGTCTGCAAAGTATTATAAAGCGGGCGTAAAAAATTTTAGTTTTATAAAAGATTTGAGGGATGAGTTTTAAGGATTGTAAAGGCAATTATTTTGTTTAAGAAATGGGTCGTGAGGACAAGAACCAAGGTTGAGTTTGATGCAAATTATTGCTACCCACAAAATGTTTCTTCGAAACATACAATCGCTTAACTAAATAACATTGAGCGCGGACGGTAGAATAACTGCTTTCTTTTTCGGATATAGCAAGGAAAATATGTAAATCGTGATCACTGCTAATGGAAAAGAAATCAATGCCGGGTTTTCCAGTTGGTGAATCGCGTTCGCTGAATCCAGTCCGTAACGATCCCACATCGTAGGAGAGGTAAGAATGATAGCCAGCGAAGACACAATACCCACTACAATCGAATAAGCAATGCCTGTGGCAGACGTTTTCTTCCAAAACAAAAGAAACAAGATAGCGGGCAGGTTAGCCGAAGCAGCTATAGCGAAGGCCCAGCCCACTAAAAAAGAAACATTCATCCCCTTAAAAGCCATGCCCAATATGATGGCGAGTATCCCTACTGTGAAAGCCGCTATTTTACCTGCTTTTACCTTTGCCTTATCGCTCAGGTTCTTTTTCAAATACCCGTCCATAAAATCATGGGCAATGGCGCCGGAAGAGGCTACTATTAAACCGGCAACCGTCCCTAAAATGGTAGCAAATGCCACTGCAGAAATTACTGAAAACAACACCACGCCAAAGGCCCGCGCCAATAGCGGAGCCGCCATATTGCTCGATTCTACGTCCAATACCCCATTCACTGCTGCGCCTAATCCCATAAATAAAGTGAGGATATAAAAAGTGCCAATAGCTGCAATGGCCAGGATAGTAGATTTTCTCGCATCCCTTGATGATTTAACCGTATAGTAGCGAATAAGAATGTGTGGCAGCGCTGCGGTTCCTAAAAACAAAGCCAACATCAGCGAAATAAAATCCAGCTTGCTCCAAAGGCTTGACCCTTTACCTATTTTGTATTTTAACCCCGGAAGCATAAAATCCTTTCCGGAAGTAACTTTTTGATAATACAGGGATATGCTTTCACCATTCTGGGTAAATTTAGCATTGGCAAAGCGCACGAGATCACTCTTTTCAATTATTGCCAGGTATTCTGTAGGGCTTAAAGGGCCTGTTTTTTCCACTTCTTTTCCATTCATTACAATCTTACTCAAATGTCCTACCTGGTAGAAATGGGCATTTTCCTGCGGCTCTCCATTGAAAAGCGGTACGCCGTTTTTGTTGGTAATCGAAAGCGCTTCTTTTAGAGTATAGCCCTTACTGCCCTCTACCAAATCAAACCAGCGGACGATACCGTTCTTTTCCAATTGAACAAACTGTTTGCCCTTCACCTCAATTTGCGACATCAACTTCCAGTCTGCTACCTCCACCACTTTATGGTCAATTACCTGCGGAGTAAGCTCCATAAATGAATGGTATTTTTGATTGGGGTGATCAGGTGTGAGCGTGAAACCGTTTTTAAGAATATAGATCGCAAGTATGGTAGATAGAACAATCAACAAACCGCCTTTTAAAAACTGGACATAAGTAGTTGAGGTCATTCCTGCAGTGGCTACAATCACAATAACGATCAGTCCCACCAGTAGAACACCCACCCAATGAGGTAACCCCAGTAAGGGAGTGACTAAATCGCCTGCCCCTACCATTTGTGGTATCAAATAGAAGATAGAGATAATGAGCGTACTGATTGAGGCTGTCAGGGTAATGGCTTTGGAATTGAATTTCGAATTCAAGGCATCTGTAAAGGTAAACTTCCCCAGCTTTTTAAACGGTTCGGCAATCAGGAATAAAGCCACGATCCAGCCGGCCAGAAATCCAATGGCATATAAAAATCCATCGAACCCAGACACAGCGATCATACCACAAATTCCCAAAAAGGAAGCCGCAGAAAGATAGTCGCCTGCAAAAGCAATTCCATTGACAGACCAATGGATTTTTCCTCCGGCAGCATAATAGGAAGAGGCAGATTTTGTTTTGCTGCCCAGGTAAAAAGACAGGCCAAGTACAAGGCCTACAAAGAAAATAAAAAAAGCGAGTGCTGTGTAAGAGATACCGTATATCATACCGCGCCCTCCCCTTTATTCATTTGATCTTCGTAACGGGTGCATAGAAAATTATAAAGAATACCGAGTAACACAGCAAAGACAATTAATCCAATGCCATAAAAAACAGCCAGGTTGATACCCTTGAAAACTTCCACTGCCAACAATTCGTAATTGAGCACACCGATGGCGACAAAACCGACATAGAATAAAAGGTAAATAAAAAAGAATTTGACGCCTAATGAGGCTTTTCTTTCCGAAGCATTATCTACTTCCGGCTCAACGAGGACATTCTGGTGCATACTATTTTTAAGGTTTTTTGAAGGAAATTGAATAATCAGACGCGAATCTAATAAATATAAATGTAGTTTATTATTGATAAATAGCAACCTCTTAAGCGGTTATTTTTTTCCAAAGGGTGGTGTTCCTTTCTTTCAAATTGTTTATACATTAAGAAAATAAAAAAAGAAGCTTGTCTTTAATCATGTACTGAGGGTTTGATTTGTTTAGTTTATGTGACAATAATACCCAGAATAAAATTTCTGCTTTTTAATCCTGCTTAAGAATTGGTTCGTGGGATAAGAGCCAGGGAGTGAGGCCAGGGCGAACAATATTTTCGTATAAAAATGAATGTGCATAAAGGTTTGATGATTATTTTAGAAAACATGCAATATTTTTTTTGTTATTAAAGTTTAACCGACTACTTTTGCACTCCCAAAATAAATTTGGAAAAAAAAAGTTCTTTAAAAATGTCTCAAAGAATAAGGATCAAACTACAGTCTTACGATCATAACCTGGTTGACAAGTCAGCTGAGAAAATTGTTAAGACAGTGCGTAGTACCGGAGCAGTAGTAACAGGGCCAGTACCTTTGCCTACTCACAAAAAAATATTTACTGTATTGCGTTCACCACATGTTAATAAAAAAGCGCGTGAGCAATTTCAGTTATGTACGCACAAACGTTTGCTGGATATTTACACCAGTAGTTCAAGGACCGTTGATGCCTTGTCGAAACTTGATTTACCATCAGGTGTTGACGTGGAGATAAAAGCATAACCTCATCCTTACCTTCCCCACTTGTGGAGAAGGAGAAGAAAGTTCTTACATAAAATTGTAACACTCAAGTACCGGATACCCTGTACCGCTGAGTATAATAAAATAGAAATGAAAAGTATTATTGGAAAAAAGGTTGGCATGACCAGCATTTTCGATAGTAATGGCATGCAAACGGCCGTGACCATTATTGAAGCGGGCCCATGTGTGGTAACCCAGAAAAAAACAGTGGATACTGACGGCTATAATGCAGTTCAGATTGCTTTTGGAGATAAAAAAGAAAAGCATACCCTTCTCTCAGAAAAAAACCACTTTGCCAAAGCAAACACCCCGGCAAAAAAATTCGTAAAAGAAATACGCGATAGCGAAACAGATAAAAATGTGGGAGACACTATAAGTGTTGACATATTTAGTGAAGGCGACAAGATAACTGTTGTAGGCACCAGCAAGGGAAAAGGTTTCCAGGGTGTGGTAAAGCGTCATGGCTTTCATGGTGTAGGCGAAAGCACTCACGGACAGCACGACAGGTCAAGGGCTCCGGGTTCTATCGGTGGATCCTCTACTCCTTCTAGAGTATTTAAAGGAATGCGTATGGGCGGAAGAATGGGCAATGATAAAATACAGATGAAAGGACTGAAAGTCGTAAAAATATTCCCAGAAAAAAACTATTTATTAATAAGTGGCTCGGTTCCCGGCCATAACGGTTCAATCGTTTTAATCCAGAAATAATATGCAATTAGATATAATAAATATAGAAGGACAAAAAACTGGCAGAACTATTGAACTGCCGGATGAAATATTTGGTGCGGAACCCAATAGCCATGTAATCTGGCTTGCGGTAAAACAATACCTTGCCGCACAGCGTCAGGGTACCCACAAAGTAAAAACCCGTGCAGAAGTACAGGGTTCTTCTAAGAAACTTCACAAGCAAAAAGGTACTGGCGGAAGTCGTAAGGGAAATTTACGTAATCCTTTGTACAAAGGTGGTGGTACGGTTTTCGGGCCTAAGCCTCATGGATACGATATCAAACTTAACCGTAAGGTAAAAGACCTGGCTAAGATTGGCGCATTAAGCAGTAAAGCAAAAGAAAACAAGATCCTTGTTTTGGAAGATGCTTCCCTGAACATTGAGAAACCCGGAACTAAGCAATTGGTACAAATGTTTAAGAAGATCAATAGTGGCAGCAGAAAAACATTATTCATAATGCCTGAGTATAATGAGAATGTTTATAAGAGTTTCCGCAATGCACCATCAATTTGTGGAACTTTATTAAGCGATATTAATACTTACGATATTATGAACTCCGATTCTGTGGTATTTACAGAAGGGGCTGCAAAAATATTTGTAGAAGAAAACGTGGAAGAGGCAGAAGCATAAATGTGAAAATGGCTCAATGTGAAAGTATAAGCTAATTTTCAAATTTTCAAATTTTCAAATTAATAGACATGAGATTGTCAGAAGTTTTAATAAAGCCGGTGTTATCAGAGAAAGTAAATCAATTGACTGAAAAGTACAATCGTTATACTTTCATAGTGAACAGAAAGGCCAACAAACTGGAAATAAAAAAAGCGGTAGAAGAATTCTACGGTATCCAGGTGGAAGATGTAAATACATTGACTATGCCATCTAAAGTAAAACAGCGTAATACCAAAGCGGGTTTGCTTACAGGTCGCAAGCCTGCGAAAAAGAAAGCCGTTGTTACTGTGGCAGAAGGGGAAACCATTGACTTGTATGGTAACGTGTAAGAATCAGGAATTGAGAATCAGGAATAATTAATTATAAATAGAATTAAGGAATTAGGTAAAATCCGGAATCGTAATTCTAAAATAGAAAATCATCATGGCTTTAAGAAAATACAAACCGACTACCGCAGGAACACGCTGGAGAGTAGGCAATGCCTATACAGAAATAACCACCAACGTTCCTGAAAAAAGCCTGGTAGAAAAAGTACACCATACTGCAGGTCGCAACAGGCAGGGCCGCAGAAGCATGCGCTACCTCGGTGGCGGGCACAAAAAGATGTACCGTATCATTGATTTTAAAAGAGACAAGAAAGATATACCAGCTACTGTAAAGACGATTGAGTACGATCCTTACCGTAGTGCCTTCATCGCTTTATTGTCTTTTGCAGATGGAGAAAAAAGATACATTATTGCACCACGCGGTATCCAGGTAGGTGCTACCATTATCAGTGGTGATGCTGTAGCGCCTGAGTTGGGAAATGCTTTAAAATTGAAAAACATACCCTTGGGTACTGTAGTTCATAATATAGAAATGCAACCGGGCCAGGGTGGTAAGTTAGCAAGAAGCGCTGGATCTTCAGCTCAATTGGCTAACAAAGAAGAGAAATACGCAACATTAAAAATGCCCAGCGGCGAACTTAGAAAAATATTAATTAATTGTTTTGCTACAGTAGGAGAGGTATCCAATAGCGATCATAGCCTGGAGAGTAAAGGTAAAGCAGGTAGAAACAGGTGGCTCGGTATTCGCCCAAGAACAAGAGGTGTTGCTATGAACCCAGTAGATCATCCAATGGGTGGTGGTGAAGGAAAAGCATCTGGTGGTCATCCACGTAGCAGAACCGGTAAGTACGCTAAGGGCGAAATTACCCGTACCCGTGGAAAAGGATCTGACAAGATGATTATTCAAAGAAGAAACGGTAAAAAGTTGCCGAATAAGTAAGTATTAGAGATCAGGTATCAGGAATTAAATTATAAATAAAGTTTTTACATCGTACATCGTACATCTAAAATCGTAAATAAAAAAAATGGCTCGTTCAATTAAAAAAGGCCCTTATGTGGAAGCAAAGCTGGAGGATAAAGTGCTTGGCATTAATGATGGAACTGCAAAAAAAAGTGTTATCAAAACCTGGTCACGCAGGTCCACCATCACACCGGATTTTGTAGGGCATACGTTTGCTGTGCATAATGGAAATAAATTTATTCCTGTGTATGTAACAGAATTTATGGTAGGCCATAAATTAGGCGAATTTGCACCAACAAGAAATTTCAGAGGTCACTCTAGTAAAAAGATCGCATAAAATCAGTTGGCAGTAATCAATTAGCCGTAGGCAATTGGCAATAACCAACTTAGAAACAAAAAAATATGGAAGCAGTAGCAAAACTTAATAATTATCCCACATCTCCACGCAAAATGCGTTTGCTGGCAGATTTAATTCGCGGGCTTGAAGTAGAGAAAGCATTGGGTATTTTACAATTTAATCCCAAGCATCCTGCTGTGCCTATGTATAAATTATTGAAAAGCGCCATTAATAACTGGGAACAAAAAAATGTTGAAGAAAAGGTGGAAGATGCAGGCCTGGTTGTAAAAACAATTATGGTGGATTGCGGAAGGGTTATCAAGCGTATGCGGCCTGCACCACAGGGACGTGGATACCGTGTTCGCAAACGCAGCAACCATGTTACCATCATTGTGGACAGTGCGCACAGTAATTTTGTACCCGGAATTAAAAAACAGAAAGCCATAGCAGAAGTAGCTCCGGTAGAAGAAAAAGTAGTTACGGAAACTAAAAAGCCTGCAGCAAAAAAATCGGCTCCTAAAAAGGAAACTGTAAAAAAAGAAACTGTCAAGAAAGAAAGTGTGAAGAAAGAAACAGCTTCTAAAAAAACGAAAACTTCAGTAGAAAAAACTGAAAAAAAATCAACAGACAAAAACACAAATAAATAAAACCGAATAATGGGTCAAAAAACAAATCCGATTGGGGCCAGGTTAGGAATCATCCGTGGATGGGACAGCAACTGGTTTGCAAGCAAAACGGAATATCCAAAAAAGTTGATCGAAGATAACAAGATCAGGAATTACCTGAATGCCCGTATCAACAAG
>JBDSOE010000103.1:0-8692 GCA_039915005.1 Ginsengibacter sp. | reverse complement strand
CACGAACCAGGAGAAGGCATCGTCGTCGAGCATTTCGGTCCATATATATGCATAATAACTTGCGGCATAACCACTGCCCCAGATGTGGCTAAAATAACTGGTACGATAGCGCGGGGGCACCTGGGGTAAATACAATTTTGTTTTGCGCAAAGCGGCCATCTCAAACTGATCCACATTTTGTAAGGAATCGTTGGCAGAAAGCTTATGCCATTCCAGGTCTAAATCGGCGGCGGCTAACAGTTCTGTAAGCCTGTATCCCTGGTTGAAGGTGGCTGCGTTCCTGATCTTATCCACCAAAGCTTGTGGCATAGGAGCGCTGGTTTGATAATGAACCGCATAATTTTTAAGTATCAGCGGGTCGAGCGACCAATGCTCATTGAACTGGGAGGGAAACTCCACAAAGTCTCGTGCTACGTTGGTTCCTGACAGGCTGGGGTAATTTTGCGAAGCAAAAAAGCCATGTAAGGCATGTCCAAATTCATGAAACATAGTGGTAACGTCATCAAAGCTAATCAAGGCCGGCTGCCCCGGAGCGGGTTGGGTGAAATTGCAAACATTGTAGATCACCGGTTTGGTGCCCAGCAATTTAGATTGCTTCACCATGTTATTCATCCAGGCTCCCCCAGACTTATTATCTCGTTTAAAATAATCGCCGTAAAATAATCCTATGGTGCTGCTGTCTTTATCAAACACTTCAAACACCCGCACATCTTTCTGGTAAACCGGCAGATCTTTACGCTCTTTGAAAGTGAGGCCATACAATTGATTCGCGGCATAGAAGACGCCGTTTTCGAGCACTTTATTCAATTCAAAATAAGGCTTTATTTCATTTTCATCAAGATCATATCTTGCCTTGCGAACTTGCTCTGCATAAAAATTCCAATCCCAGGGCTGTAATTGAAAACCTCCTTTTTGTTGATCTATTACCGCCTGTATATCGGCTGCTTCTTTGTTTGCTTTGGCGGTGGCCGCAGGTATTAATTTAGCCAGAAAATCATCCACTGCTTTTGGCGTCTTTGCCATCTGGTTTTGTAATTTCCATTCGGCATAATTATTAAATCCAATAAGTTTGGCCTGCTGCGCGCGGATTTGGGCAATGCGGGCAATCGTTTTGCGTGTATCATTGGAATCATTTTTTTCAGTACGGTTCCAGGAAGCTTCAAAAAGCTTTTGACGCGTCTCACGATTGGAAAGCGATGTTAAATCAGGCTGCTGTGTAGTGTTTTGTAAAGCGATTAGCCATTTTCCTTCCAGCTTATTTGCTTTGGCGATCGCATCTCTTTCACCGGCCGAAAGCCCCGCCAGTTCCGCACTATTAGTAATGACGAGGCCACCGGCCTTGGTACCAGCAAGAAGCTGGCTGTTGAACAAAGCGCTCAGAGAGGCTCTTTCTTCGTTTAGTTTTTTAAGCTTGTTTTTATCTTCATCAGAAAGTTGGGCGCCCGCCAATTGAAATTTCTGGTAATAGTATTCTACCAGTCGTTTTGATTCAGGGTCCAATTGAAGCTTTTCCCGCTGATTATAAATGGTTTTCACTCTTTGAAACAAATTGGAATTCAAAAAAATCGCATCTTCATTGGCTGCTAATTTGGGCGCTTCCTCTTGCTTCACCTTCTGTAACTCAGGATTGGTATTGGCCCCGGTAAATACATCGAAAGCATTGGATACCCTGGTAAGCAATTGGCCGCTTTTTTCCATAGCCACAAATGTGTTTTCGAAAGTGGGCGCTTCGGGATTGTCAGCTATCTTTTGAATTTCTTCCAGTTTTTGTTTCATGCCTTCTTCCATTGCCGGCTGAAAATCAGCGTTTTTGATTTTATCAAAAGGCACAGCCTGGTAAGGCAACGTGCTCGGGTGAAGAAATGGATTGGATGAAGAGAGCTCGTTTTTTGTGGCTTTGTTTTCATTATTTCCGCAGGAGGTAGCTATGGAGAGCATGGCTAATAAGGGCAAAACAGGCAGGCGTTTCATTGTGTGGTTTTATTTTTGATTCCGAAAGTACAATAATCGGGGGAATTGATGAGGAAACTTAATCCTGTGCGAACCGGAATTTTCATGATTAAAGGATTGTAAGATAGGTTTGTGCTCTGATGGTCGTTTAAATAGTAGGAGGTGAGGGTTCATTAAGGGAAAAGCTTTTTACTATTCGTTCCTTAATGGTTTATGTTTAAATTCCGTAAGGGTTAAATTGATGAGTTCTTTTTCAAACTAAATGATTCACTGTTTTGCTGCATTTTAAAAATCAACAGGGATCATAACTTTTAACCTTAGTAAAAAAGTTTATATAAAAAAGGGCGACCTTATTACCTTCTCATCTTATTAAAAAGATTGAAAAGTCTTGATAAGATTCGATTCGTCTTATCTTTTTTGATGAACATGGCCATTGGCAGCGCCCATCTGGAGAGGAGAATACTTCCACTTATTTATATATCCATCAAACCATTTTTTCTTCGCCTTTTAAATTCTTACTTTTGCCGGTCTAAAAAAATGAAGCCGCATGATCAGTGTAAATAATGTAACCCTTGCTTATGGCAAAAGAGTGTTGTTTGATGAAGTAAATCTCAATTTTGTAAAAGGGAATTGTTACGGAATTATTGGCGCCAATGGCGCAGGAAAATCTACGATACTAAAAATTATCAGTGGCGAAATAGAGCCCAACAAGGGCTCCGTAAGCATTACGCCCGGCGAGCGAATGGCTGTGTTGAGACAGGATCAGTTTGAATTTGATAAGGTTACCGCATTGCATACCGTAATGATGGGACATAAGAAGATGTGGGAAACCATGCTGGAAAAGGACGCCATATACATGAAGGAGGATTTTTCGGAGGCGGATGGAATGAGGGCAGGACATCTTGAATCGGAATTTGGTGAAATGGGAGGCTACACTGCAGAAAGCGATGCGGCTACTTTGTTGAATGCGTTGGGTGTACCGGACGATTTGCATCATTTGCACATGAACGATATTGCGGCCAATATGAAAGTAAGGATTTTACTGGCACAGGCGCTTTTTGGAAATCCTGATATTTTATTGTTGGATGAGCCTACCAATAACCTGGATGTGGCTACTATTGCATGGTTAGAAAATTTCCTGGCTGATTATCAGAATATTGTTTTGGTAGTAAGTCATGACCGTCACTTTCTGGATTCGGTTTGTACTCATGTGGCCGATGTGGACAAACAAAAAATAAAGATCTACACCGGCAACTATACTTTCTGGTACGAGAGCAGCCAGCTTGCCGCACGACAGGCAACCGATAAAAATAAAAAGCAGGAAGAAAATAAAAAAGACTTGCTCGAATTCATTGCACGATTTAGTGCGAATGCTTCTAAATCGAAACAAGCTACTTCCCGTAAAAAAGCATTGGATAAGTTGGTGTTTGAAGATATTACACCGAGCAACCGAAAATATCCCGGCATTATTTTTAAACCGGAGCGGGAGCCTGGCAATCAAATTTTGAATGTTCAGAAGCTCAGTAAAAGTGTGGATGGAAGAACGCTTTTCAGCAATGTAAACTTTGATATAGTAAAAGGGCAGAAACTTGCTTTTCTAAGCAGAGATCCTGTGGCGCTTACTTCTTTCTTTGAAATTATTAATAAGAGAATGAAACCGGATAGCGGTGAATTTGAATGGGGCACCACTATTACCACGGCTTATTTGCCCAATGATAATACAGAATTTTTTACGGGACATCTTTCATTAATGGATTGGCTGAGGCAGTACGTGCCCGCGCATTACACGGATGTGGATGAAGATTTTTTAAGAGGCTTTCTGGGTAAAATGCTTTTTAGTGGTGATGAAATAAAAAAGAAAACCAATGTGCTGAGTGGGGGCGAAAAGGTAAGGTGTATGATCAGCAGGATGATGCTGCAAAATCCGAACGTAGTGATTTTAGATGAGCCCACTAACCACCTGGACCTGGAAAGTATTACTGCCTTTAATGATGGAATGATTACTTTTCCGGGCATCGTTTTAATGACCACGCACGATCACCAGTTTATACAAACCACGGCTAACCGTATCATAGAAATTACACCTAAAGGAATCATTGACAGATTGTGTACTTACGATGAATACCTTGAAGATGCAAGGATAAAAGTGTTGCAGGAAGAGATGTATGGATAAATCGTTTCAGAAAATACTTCTTATCTCTCCAAATGAAATTACAAGAAATCATTTTTAAAAAGCCCGTAAAAGTTTTGCAGGTCTTTCGTAATATTAATATTTACGGCAAAGCAGATAAATCATTTGAAAACAGGAAGGGAACAATGGAGTGGCAATCCATTTTGTCAAAAAGTGGTTATGTTTCCGGCGATGAACTATTTCTTCCGGAGACATTCTTTGACCATAACCATCCTGAAACTGGTGGGATAATTACTTTAGAAGATAATAATCAAACAGGGAAAGGCAATACACCTTATCTACACTCTTCAAAAATTACAGGAAGAAATGAGGAAGCGGATTCCAATCGTTTCTTTAAGACTGGAAGCATTGCCAAACTTGACATTTTTGAAATTAAAAATGAGCTTGAGCTATTTTTAAAGTATGATGCTTATGAGGTGGGTATTCCTGAAAGAAAAAATTTTAAACTTTGTCTTCTTAAACCAAAAGTTCCGGTTGAAATCAAGATAAATGGTAAAACGGATTTTTCAATGACGTCAGGAAGGCAGCGGGTTTTTAAGGAACAACATTACCTCTTTGAATACCTTGGAGAATATAAGTATTGTAAAATTTTAAAGGAGCCTTTCGCACCAATGATAAAGCATGTGCCGGAGGAAAGAAAAACTGTGGATCTGATAAAGCCACTTTGGTAAGAAAAGGTTTCTTGGATGAGACTAAATCCAAATGGAAAAAATCTTTAACTTCACTAAAAAAGAATATGAGTATAACCGACCGGAATATAGTGGCAACCTATTCAGATTTGTTAGAAGGCCTTAGTTCTTTAAATAAAATGGAATTAATTGAAAGCCTTTCCAAATCTTTAAAAGTTACAGAGTCAACCAAAGACAGTAGATTTTACAAATCTTTTGGCGCATTTGATTCTGAAAGATCGGCAGAAGAAATAATTGCTGACATCAAATCAAGCAGAAAGTTTAGAACTAAAAAAATCAAGTTCTGATGCGCTATTTGCTTGATACCAATATTTGCGTTTTCTTTTAAGGGGTAAATTAAATTTATACGAGATCATTAAGGAAAAAGGGAGAGAGAACTGTTTTATTTCCGAAATAACAGTAATAGAGCTTCGTTATGGAGCCGAGAATAGCAATAATTCTTTAAAATCACATACATCAGTAGATGCTTTTATAAGTGGACTTTCAATAATTCCGGTTTTTGGTTCTATAAAACGTTACGCTAAAGAGAAAGTGCGCCTGAGAAGAATTGGTAAACCGATGCATGACGAATTTGATATTTTAATTGGCGTTACTGCAATTGAGAATGAAATTATTTTGGTAACAGACAATATTAAAGATTTTGAAAGATTAGACGGAATCCAAATGGAGAATTGGTTTAAACGGAAATAGTCAGGCATCTTCCAAAGGGAATTAATCTTCGGAGAATTTAAAGCAAGTTTTAGTCTTTTGGTGCTTTCCACCTTCTTCTGATGCAGACAATAATCTGATAAACTCAATCGGCGGGTAAAATTTTAAAGGAGCCTTTCGCACCAATGATAAAGCATGTGCCGGAGGAAAGAAAAACTGTGGATCTGATAAAGCCACTTTGGTAAGAAAATTTCATTACATAAGACAACCCCGCCGGTTGTATCATCGTTGTACTTATCAATCATTTCTTGTGAAACCCCGGAATAAAAGATGAGGGTATTAATAAAGGGACGCAAGTTGCCTTATATATTTTTCCTTCGGACGCTTCCCCGGCAACTATTTTCGATATAGAGACTTTGATCCCCAATAGGGTCTGGTAAACAAATAAAACTTTCTGCTTCAAAATATATAATTAATACTTTTGCCGCTAAATAATTTTTAATCAACAGAGACTTAAAAGACAACTTTATGAAAAAAATATCTGGGTTAGTATTTGCATTTATATGCTTTATGGCAGCAGGAGTCAACGCACAAACGTATCGTACGGCTTTGGGCGCTAAATTTTATACCGGCGATTTTTCGGTAGGAGGTATCAACATCAGGCATACCACCGCAACTAATACTGCATTGGAAGGTTCCTTACTTTTTTACAGTGGGGGAGTGGGTATTGAAGGACTGTACGAATACCAGGGGCCGATAAACGGCGCTCAAGGATTAGAATATTTTGTGGGTGGCGGCGGATTGCTGGGCTTTGGTACCCGCGACCGTAATGACCATAATAATAGTACCACATTTGCCTTGCGCCTTACTGGTGGGCTTGATTATAAATTTGCCGATGCACCCATCGCTGTAAGTTTGGGGTTAGATCCTTTTTTCTATCTGTCGCCTTCCACAGGCTCTAATTTGGCACTGGGTATCGGGCTGCGTTATGTAATTAAATAAAAGTGAAATCATAAAAAAATTCCCGGCCTTCCCGCCGGGAATTTTACTTTTCTCTGTCAAAACTATAAATGTGGAAATGCGGCAAAAGATTGTTGACTTTATAGACTTTTTTTATCCTCCTTTCAGGAAGATGCTGCCTTTGCAAACGTTTCGCTATGCGGTTTGTGGTGGCAGTAATATGCTGCTGGATATTACCCTGTTTTACATCAGCTTTAATTTCGTTCTCCAGAAAGAGGTGCTCCACATCGGGTTTATTTCTTTAAAACCTTATAATGCCGCACTGGGCTTGTCGTTTATCATCACTTTTCCGCTTGGATTTTTGTTGTCGAAATATATTGTTTTCAACGGATCCTATTTGCGCGGCCGTGTGCAATTATTCAGATACATGCTGATTGTGGCCGTCAATCTTTTTTTAAATTATGCCATTTTGAACGTGCTGGTTCAATACCTGAATTTTTATCCTACCATAGCCAAGGCATTTGCCATTGTTATAATTGTGGCTTTCAGCTATGTATCTCAAAAGCATTTTACTTTTAAAACAATTTAATTTAATAATGTCCTGATGAATTACCAGGATCTTTATTTCCCACTGGTATTAATTGGATAATGAGCTATTGGTATCCTTCCATGGTATATCACACATCGCACATCACACATAAAATTGACTGTATAATAAGCTATTTGGTTCTTTAAATCGTACATCACACATCGTACATCACACATTCTACATTACACATTATATTAATCAGCCAATGTACTATTGGTACCTCGTCTGCCATTTTTACACATTTAATCCCTTGGCACAAACCTTGTCAATTAGTTTTTAATCATTTAAAAAATTATAAGTTATGTCAAAAATTATAGGTATTGACCTCGGAACCACCAACAGTTGCGTGTCAGTAATGGAAGGAAGTGAGCCGGTTGTGATAGCAAATGATGAAGGCCGCCGCACCACTCCTTCAGTCGTTGCTTTTCTCAAAAATGGCGAACGTAAAGTAGGTGATCCCGCAAAAAGGCAGGCCATCACCAATCCTACCAATACCATCATGAGTGTAAAGCGTTTCATGGGGCATAAGTGGGATGAAGTAACCACCGAAGCCGGGCACTGGAGCTATAAATTAGTAAAAGGTGATAATGATACCATTCGTATAGATATAGACGGAAGACAATATACGCCACAGGAGATTTCTGCAATGATTTTGCAGAAAATGAAAAAAACCGCTGAAGACTATCTGGGGCAGGAAGTAACGGAAGCAGTAATTACCGTGCCTGCTTATTTCAATGACTCACAGAGACAGGCAACCAAAGAAGCCGGTGAAATTGCGGGATTAAAAGTTCGTCGTATTATCAACGAACCTACAGCCGCCGCTTTGGCGTACGGCCTTGATAAAAAAAGTATTGATCAAAAGATTGCCGTATTTGATTTGGGTGGCGGCACTTTCGATATTTCAATTTTGGAATTGGGTGATGGTGTTTTTGAAGTAAAATCAACCAATGGCGATACCCATCTCGGAGGCGATGATTTTGATAAAGTAGTAATGGACTGGCTTGCAGCTGAATTTAAAAAGGATGAAGCCATTGATTTACGTAAAGATCCAATGAGTTGGCAGCGTCTTAAAGAAGCTTCTGAAAAAGCCAAAGTGGAACTGTCTTCTTCCAGCGAAACAGAAATTAACTTACCCTACATTACGGCAGTGGATGGTGTGCCAAAGCATCTGGTAAAAAAGCTAACCCGCGCACATTTTGAAAAGCTGGCTGATGAGCTTTTTTCACGGTGTTTAAAACCATGCGAGGCCGCATTGAAAGATGCCAACCTTAGCATAAATGATATTAATGAAGTGATCCTGGTAGGCGGCTCTACCCGTATTCCTAAAGTGCAGGAAATTGTAGAAAATTTCTTTGGAAAGAAACCGCATAAAGGAGTTAATCCTGATGAAGTAGTTGCCATTGGCGCAGCCATTCAGGGGGGCGTACTTACCGGGGAAATCAAAGATGTATTGTTACTGGATGTTACCCCGCTTTCTCTTGGTATAGAAACTATGGGCGGCGTTATGACAAGATTAATTGAAAGCAATACCACCATTCCTACAAAGAAAACAGAAGTGTTTTCTACGGCAAGTGATAACCAGCCCGGTGTTCAGATTCATGTTCTGCAGGGTGAAAGACCTTTGGCTTCTCAAAATAAGAGTCTCGGTACATTTAATTTAGATGG
>JBDSOE010000096.1:0-10935 GCA_039915005.1 Ginsengibacter sp. | reverse complement strand
GATAAAACGCTTTTACCTAAGAAAAGGGAACGCAGTAAAAAAGGCTTGGGAGTATCTTAACAGGAACCGTACACCAATCTTTTCCTTTAAAATTATTATCATGAATATTGAGAATATTTCAGCTTTAATGGAACAATTACAATCATTAGGTTTTGAAAATGCAGGTTATTCACTGTTGAAGCGAATTAGTTTTAAGCCTGAAAATTTTATCCTTTCTCAAAAAATAGAGAAGTCCAAAGACAAGTTAAGCTTTCAACTATTCTTTGAAAAGGAAGTTAGCAAAGGCATGTATGTTCTGCTCTATTATGATGCTATTCTTCAAAAGGAGATGCCTTTAATTGATGCTGACATTAATGGAATTAGTACGACCAGCCTGGAAAAAGCAATGACAGAAATAGATTGGAAAAGTGCTTTCGATTTTGTTACAAAAAAACAATTGAATTTGGAAGATAAGACAAGCTGGGAAAAAGAACAGAAAGTTGAATCGGTAATAGAAAGTCTATCAGAGTTAGAAAAATCGGAAGATGGTAAAGCTGTCTCGGTAGGGCTTAAACTAAAATATTGGGCTGGTATTCCATATCAGGAAGTGTTTGGTAATATCAGCCCATTAAAAAATAAATCGGAAGTAAGCCAGCGGTTTTATGTTTTTGAAGGGCAGGCAGGGATATCAGTTGATGAAGCATATCGGTTTTTACAAAATCGTTGGCTGGAAAAACAGATGCAGGCAAAAAGGAAACAAACATCTAATACAGAAATTCGCGAAACAGAAAAAGATAGCCATACTTCATCTGGTAGTGGACTACTTAAAAAGAAACGTTTGGGAAGTTCAAGAACGGTTAGACCAAATAAGTCAAATCTGAATTAAATAATAATATTTGGAACTTACATGCAAATGAAAATGACGGGGTAAACCTTAATGGAAAAATCGTATTATAAAAAGTATTTGGAAAAGAAAAACATGACCTTTAAATTATGACCTTATGGAAACATTATTTATTCCGAACGAAAACGACTTTAAGAGATGGATAAAAGAAGCAGTGAAAGATTTTCTTCAGGAATTTACGAAAGAGGAATTGAGGGATGAACAAAAGGAGGAAAATCTGCTTAACCGAAAAGAGATTGCAAAGTTTCTGAGAGTATCACTACCTACTTTAACTGATTGGATAAAAAGAGGATTGCCTTCTCATAAACAAAGAGGCCGGGTTTATTTTGATAAAACTGAAGTGATTGAATATATCAAGGAAAATAAAATGGGGCAATTAAAATTTGGATCACGGTTTGAAACATTAAGACAAGAAATTGCTTAGGCTAGGTGATTGTTGTGATAACTCAAATATTTATTTGCCGGTATTTTTACCGGTATTTTTTTTAAATAGTTTACCTTTACTGATATTAGTTCTTTCACTTTCTCTTTAAATGTTTTCAAATTCGATTGGGTAAATTATTAGGTGGCGTTTGTTTGCAAATTGTTTGCAAATCTCAAAAAAAGCCGATTTAGGAAGATGAATACTGCGTTAGTTTTTAAGATAAATCATTCTGCAAAGATGGTAAAAAATAAAAAGTTAACCTGTTTCATCAAAGCATTAGACTCATAACAAATTGAAAATCAGTTGAATTAGTATTGGTTAATTATTTATCTAATACTCGTAAAAAAGCCCCGCATTTCTGTGAGGCTTTGTGGGAGCACACGGGTTCGAACCGCGGACCCTCTGCTTGTAAGGCAGATGCTCTAAACCAACTGAGCTATGCTCCCTTATTTTGGGAGTGCAAATATAGGAGATGAAAATTATCCAAAAAAATTTAATTGAAAATATAATGTGTAAAGGAGATTATTTATGATGAAAAGGGATGATGGTGAACTCTGTTCTTTTTTAAAAAAGATCAGTTTACCTTTTCCTCCATTTCCATTATTTTTTCAAACAGTTTTTCGTAGGTTTCATTGTCTTTTGCCAACTGATCTGCTTTTTGTTTATAGCGGCTTTCGGTTTCAATAAACTTCGTATTCTCTGAATAAATTTCAGGCAATGCCAAATCAGCTTCCAGTTTGCTTTTCTCTTCAGAAATTTTAGAGATCCTTTCTTCTATCTGCTGAAATTGTTTTTTTGCTCTTAATAATTCTTTTTGCAATTCCCTGTTTTCCGAAGTGTGATTATGATTGTTTGAAGATTTCTTTTCTGCATGAACTACCACTTTTTGCTCAGCAACTGGCTCTTTCTTTTTTGTGGGAACACTCTCTCTTGATTTCTTTTCAAGTTTCCATCTCTCCAACTCATCATAGGTGCCCACAAATTCCTTGATTTTATGGTCTTCAATTTCCCATATTTTGTTGGCGGTTTTATTTACAAAATAACGGTCATGGCTTACCAGTATATAACTCCCTTCATACTTGTTCAGCGCCTCTATCAGTAAATCAACTGAGTGCATATCAAGATGGTTCGTGGGCTCATCCAGCAATAAAAAATTGGCTTTGCTTACAATGGTTTTCGCAAGGGCCACTCTTGCCTTTTCGCCGCCGCTAAGCACTTTTATTTTTTTCTCCACATCATCGCCACTGAATAAAAAACATCCCAATAAAGTCCTTAGTTCAAGCTCTGTTTTTCCGCTTCCTGAATAATTCATCTCTTCAAGAACCGTATGATTGAGGTTTAATGCTTCCAACTGATGTTGCGCATAAAACGCATCTTTTACATTGTGCCCTTCAATTCTTTCTCCTACGAAAGGCTCTACGCCCGCCACCATACGCAGCAACGTTGACTTTCCTTTTCCGTTGGCGCCTATCAAACCAATTTTATCGCCACGGTTTATTTCCGCACCGGTATGCTCTACGATTTTTACATTCCCAAAACTTTTAGAAGCATCTTTTAGGGTGCAAAGTATGCGGCCGGGTGTATGGCCGATGGTAAAATTAATTCGCATGTTAGGCCTTTCCAGTTCCGTGTTTTCAATGCGTTCAATTTTATCTAAGCGCTTCATAATACTTTGCGCCTGCGCAGCTTTTGAGGCCTTTGCTTTAAATCTCTCTACAAACTTTTCCTGCTGTTTTATATAATCCTGTTGATTTTCATAAGCGCGCTTTTGTAGTTCTATCCTTTGTATTTTTTCCTGTAGATAGTAAGAATAATTTCCTGAATAAAAATGCAGCTCCGTTTGATAAAGCTCTACAATTTTGGTAACCATTCTGTCAAGGAAATAGCGGTCGTGCGAAACAATAACTACCGATCCCCGGTAATGCTGCAGGTATTTTTCAAGCCATTAAATGGAGGGAAGATCAAGGTGGTTGGTGGGCTCATCGAGCAGTAACACATCGGGGTTCATCAGTATCATTTTTGCCAAAAGCACGCGCATCCGCCATCCGCCACTAAATTCTTTATAAGGCCGTTGAAGGTCAGCGTTAGAAAAACCAAGGCCTTGCAATATTTCTTCTGTTTTATGATGAATATCATAGCCGCCAAGAATTTCAAGTTCACTTAATTTATCAGCATATAAATGCGCCAGCGCTTCATCAGAACTTTTTTCCAGTTCTATACCTATGGCTTCTATTTCTTTTTCTATCGCCAGCACTTTTTCAAAAGCGCTCAGCGCTACCTGCATGATGGATTCTTGTGTTTCAAAACTCAGCAAATCCTGGTGAAGAAAACCGATGGTGGTTTCTTTTCCCTTTTCTACGGTTCCGGTGGAAGGAAGGTATTGATTGGTAAATACTTTCAGCAGGGTTGACTTTCCCGTGCCGTTATAACCGATGAGTCCAATTCTTTCGTTTGGCTGTATATGCCACGTGGCATCTTTCACAATTACCCTGGCGCCAAATTCAAATGTAACATTCTGTAATCCCAATAACATAGTAAGCCCTTTTTTTTGTGCGTGCAAAATTAAGGTTTATGAAATTAAGAATTTAGAATGATGAGTTAAGAATAAGAAAGTAGGAAAGTATATATTTAAAGTGGCAGCCGACCTTTTCCTGTCAGCGCTAATACATTGAATCCTGCTAATCAAATAATCCTTTAATCATAATCCAAATAATTTTATTTTAGGTAAAATGCAGAGGGCCTCATGTTTTCATCGGCTATCTTTTCATAGATCATAATTTTTACAGTCCATTGGGGAAAGGAATAATTCAATGCGATTTCTACTTTAAAAAGCTGCAGCGCCCTATTTTTGGCATCAAGCTCTAATATGCTGGAGGCAAAACTTCTGTCTTCATCCGGTATATCATAATTGCCGGTTAGCTTATAAGATGTTTTATCATAAAATGAAAGAGTAGCGCCGTTCAACTGGCGGTAATATTGTTTGTATTTTGAAGCCGCTTCTTTAAAATCTTCAGTCTGGATCATAGTGGCCTGCCAGCTATAAGAATTGGGCTCAGCATATTTGGTGATGGTACTTTCCAAAGCGCCCGCAGGAATTACTTTGCTTTGAAACTCAATGGTGGCCGTAGTTTGCATAATCGTATCTCCTTTTATGTCACTGAAGTTCTGGTAATAATCTTTGGCCACTTTTTCAACATCAGGCTTTACGGAAGAAGAAGGTTTTAACGCAGGTAATTTTATTTGTGCGGAGGCAGAAAGTGTTGTAAAAATAATTACAACAACAGGCAGTAGTTTCATAAGGATTTTAAGTTTGGGTTAGTGTTGATTTCAATTGCGATAATAGAACATAAATTTTATTGCAGAAAATAAAAATAATCCACAGGGTGTGGATAGGTATATTCTAATCCTTTAATCACTCTTAAAAAAGCAGCGTTAATGTTTAACGTTCCCTATATTTGGCTAACGGGGCGGTTTGTTTATTTTTGCCACTAATTCTTATTTCCTGAAAAAAGTTTATAAAATATTTTTGAAATTCTTGCTGGCAATTTTGGTGCTGATCCTTGTGGTATGGGTATTATTGCAAACGAGTTTTTTTCAGAATTTTATTATCCATAAAGTAGCTAAAAACCTTTCTAAGAATCTGAATACAACGGTAAGTATTCAACATGTTGACCTTGAATTGTTTGATAAGATGTTGCTCCAGGGTACGCTGGTGTTGGATCACAAGAAAGATACCCTGCTCTATGCCGGCACTGTCAAAGTGAGTATTACCGATTGGTTTTTTTTTAAAAACAATATTACTTTAAAATATATAGGCCTCGATGATGCTGTTATTAACCTTAACCGTAAAGATTCTGTTTGGAATTATCAGTTCCTGGCAGATTATTTTTCGGGGCCACCTAAGAAAAAAGATACTTCGGCCAAAGTCATTCATCTCGATCTGAAAGTGCTCGATCTGAACCGTGTAAAGATCTGGCAGCAGGATGAATGGAAAGGGCAGAATATGCTGGTGTCTTTAGGGCGACTGAACCTGCACGCAAACCTTCTTGACCTGAAAAATAAAATAATAAAAATAAGCTCCCTTTCACTTGATAAACCTCTCTTTTCTCAGTATGATTATACAGGCAGGCGCCCAAAAGAAACCACTACCATCAATGTACAAAAGGAAGATAAGAGGATAGAAGGATTGCAGTGGAATGCCGAAGCATGGCGGATTTTCGTAAAAAATATTTCTTTGAAGAACGGTGGTGTTGCCATTGAAAGGGAAGGAGGCCAGCCACCTGTACCCGGTTTGTTTGACGACAGGCACATTGTGCTTTCTGAAATGAACGGCCATTTGAAAAACTTTGAATTGCTGAATGACACCCTCACCTCTAAAGTAAGTATTTCTCTAAAAGACAGGGGAGGTTTTGCTATAAAAAAATTAAGTGCAGATTATAAATTAACTCCTCACTTGATGGAGTTCCGGAATCTTGACCTGGTTACCAACAAAAGTCATTTAAGAAATTATTTTGCCATGCGGTTTAATAATTTTAATGACGACATGAAGAATTTCGTACATGCAGTAACGTTAGATGGCCATTTTGAAGATAGCAAACTGAGCACGGAAGACCTTGCTTATTTTGTTCCTGAAACCAGGTCGTGGAACACTGTTTTTACTTTAAATGGAGATGCCAAAGGAAAAGTAGATAATCTTATTGCGCAAAAAATGATCATCCGGGCCGGGGAAAATAATTTCGTTGATGGCGATATCAGTCTGAAAGGGTTACCCGACATTGAGGAAACATTTATTGATTTCAGAGCGAGGGAATTAAGAACCAACTATAATGAATTGGCAAAGCTGATACCTTCTCTCAAAAGCATTACCAATCCACGTTTGAGTACTTTTGGAAATATTAAGTTTGTGGGTAGCTATACTGGTTATATCCGCGATTTTGTGGCTTATGGAAATTTATCAACCGACATTGGAGCTTTGCAGGCAGACCTTCACCTGCAGGTGCCACACTCCGGCAAAGCGCTTTATGCCGGTAAAGTTTCCACGGTTAATTTTCAATTGGGAAAATTTATTGGCAACAGCCAGATCGGTAATATTTCCTTTGCCGGGAAAATAAACGGGAAAGGTTTTAATGAAAAAGATGTTAACCTTGGAATTGATGGAACCATCAGCCGTGTTACTTTCAATAATTATACCTACACCAACATCAATGCTCATGGAGATTTTAAGAACAAACTTTTTACCGGGTCGGCAAGCATTGACGATGAAAATATTAAAATAGACACTTTGGTGGGCTCTGTTAATTTCAGTAGAAAAAATCCTGAATTTAACCTGGAGGCAGATGTGGATCGCCTTAATCTTAAAAAATTGGGATTTACCAATGATAGCATTTCTGTTACCGGTAAATTCAATCTTAATTTTACGGGAAGTACTATTGATAATTTCTTAGGCTCCGCAAAATTATATGATGCTGTTTTGCTGGATAATGGACAGCATCTGTCTTTTGATTCTTTGGTTATTAATTCTTCACTATTGAACGATAAAAAACTATTAACGGTACAAACCAATGAACTGGAAGCCAGCATTAACGGTAACTTCAAGATACTTGACCTGCCCGATGCCTTTCAATTATTTCTGAATAAATATTATCCGGCTTACATTAATAAGCCGAAAAGAAAAACAGAGATCCAGGATTTTACTTTTTTAATCAAAACAAGAAATGTAAGTGATTATGTCAATTTATTCGACAAAAAAATAAGGGGACTTAATAATGCCATTTTTATCGGCAACATCAATACCGCCCAGAATACGCTAAACCTGCAGGCTGATGTGCCTCAGTTTAATTATAGCAATATCAGTTTTAATAACATCCACTTTACAGGCATTGGAACCAGGGACACGTTATTGCTTACCGGTGAAATTGATGATGTGATCATTAATGACAGCCTTCATTCTCCCGACACAAAAATAACTGTAACCGCCGCCAATGATATTTCTGACGTAACTATCAAAACTTCTGCCAATAAGACTTTAAGCGCTGCGGATCTTTCCGGGAGGATTGAGACAAACAAAGACTGATTTAAATTGACTTTTAATCCATCCACATTTACTATCAATCAAAAACAATGGAGCGTTCAAAAAGACGGGGAGATAGAGTTGAATAAAAAAATGCTCATGGCGCATAATATTAAATTTTCGCAAAACGGGCAGGAGGTATTCATTTCCACTATGCCTTCAGATATTGGCAACAGCAATGATGTAATTATAGCGGTACATAATGTCATCGTTGAAGACATTACTCCTTTGTTTATGAAAACGCCTAAGGTGAATGGCTTGCTTAATGGAAACCTTCGTGTTAATGATCCATTTGGCAATATGACCCTGGAGTTTGATACAAAAATTAATAAATTTAAATTTGAAAATGATTCCATCGGCGTACTCATCGCTCACGGAGAGTATTTATCAAAACCGGGAAGTTTTACGGTGAATGCGATCTCAAATAATGAGCTTTATAATTTTGCGGCCAACTTTGGTTTTAATCCTAAAGATTCCGTCAGTCAATTGAATGGTTCCGTAGTTTTCAATAATTCCGGAATTCATATTTTGGAAGAATACCTTGGTAATATTTTCAGTGGTATCTATGGAAGGGCTACAGGTAAATTAGATATTTCGGGGAAATCATCTGACCCGAAATTAACCGGCAGCATTAGCCTGGACAGCACCAGCATGACGGTGGACTATACACGTTGCCGTTATATTTTAGCCGATAAATCCATCATCACTTTTAAACCGGATGAAATAGATTTGGGAACTATAAAAATAAAAGACACCCTTAATCATACAGCCACCTTAAGCGGTAAAATTTATCATAGTTTTTTTGATAATTTTTTCTTTAATGAATTGCATTTAAAAACTGACCCGATAGGAAACAGTCCTGCAAAATTTTTGTTGCTAAACACTACAGCCCGCGACAATAAAGAGTTTTATGGGCAGGTGATAGGCCGGGCAGAATTATCACTAAATGGTTTTATAACGGATATGCGTATGAACATTTCCGGGGAGCCTACGGATAGCAGTCATATTTATTTGCCCATTGGCGAAACAGCAGAAACCGGATCGCTTGATTATATAGAATTTATAAAGTTTGGCCGCGAAATGAAGACCGATTTAAAAGCGCGTGAGAATTCAAACATAAAGGTTGATATGGAACTTACTGCTAACCCGCTTGCAAAAATTGATGTGATATTGGATGAAACTACCGGAGATGTAATTAAGGCACAGGGAAGTGGAAAATTAAATATTACCGCGGGTACCAAAGATCCGTTGACCATCCGCGGAAGATATGATATTGAAGAAGGGGAATATACTTTTAATTTTCAGACGTTTCTGAAAACTCCGTTCAATTTGCAACAGGGATTTATTGAATGGCAGGGCGATCCATATCTTGCCAACCTGAATATTGATGCCATTTACAGGGCCGAAAATGTGAACCTCAATAACATACCTACCAGCACCGGATTCACCAACGCCAAAGGGGATGTGGATATTATTTTTAAATTAAGAGGAACCCTTAAAGATCCAAGCCCCTCATTTGAATTTCAGTTTCCGTTTGATAATCCCTTAAAAGGAGACCCTATAGCCAACGAATATTTAAAGACCAGGTACCAGTCTGATAAGAACGAACTGAATAAACAGGTAACTTCCTTATTGCTTTTCAATACTTTTATGAGCAACGATCAGAGTTTGCTGAGCGGTAACAATACCGGGAATTTTGTAACGAAAAGTGTGGGGCAGTTATTATCGAGCACCTTATCTTCTTCGTTAAATACATGGCTGCAAAAATTGCTCAATACCCATTCTGTAAATCTTTATACCAACATAAATACTTCTGATTTTAATTTTCAAAAAGGAGGTACCCAAAAGGAAATTCAGAATGTTGGGGATTTTGGATTGAAATCGTCTTTTCTGAATAATAAGTTGTTGGTTAACCTGGGAGGGAATGTTGATTACAGATTGGGACAGGCAGTAACCAATTCTAATTCTAATTTTTTGTTCACGCCCGATGTATCTTTTGAATATTTAATAACGCCTGATGGAAGATTCAGGGTAATCGGTTTCAACAGGAGCGATACCGATCCCGGAGATATAGCCGGAGTAACGCGCCGCAATCGTACGGGTGTCCAACTTTCTTACCGTAAAGATTTTGACAGCTTCGAGGAATTTTTTACCAATGAAAGAAAGAGAAGAAGTGGAAAGTGATATTAAAAAAGGAATGGCTGATTGTTTTAACTCCTCATCTGAACCCGACATATTTATTTAGGTTGCCAACCTTAATCAATTTATTACAACTTAAAAATGTTTTTTCCGGGGTTGGCAACCTGCGCGACATTAACTCCGCCTGATATTTGTATGTTTGTAACCAATGAAAAATTTCTCGCAGGAAATCAGGACCGTTAATGTTATCCGTTACGTTACCCCTTTGCGTGAAGGCGGTTCGCTGCCTGCCATTGCAGAAGCGGATGATGGGTTTTTGTATGTAATTAAATTTTGTGGGGCGGGACAGGGAGTGAAGGCCCTTATCGCTGAATTGATTGGCGCTGAACTTGCACGCGTATTGGGTTTGAAGGTGCCGGAAATTGTTTTTGCTCAGTTGGATCCTGCTTTTGGCCGCACAGAACCTGATGAAGAAATACAGGATCTGCTGAAAGCAAGCGTAGGGCTGAACCTGGGGCTTCATTATTTTTCCGGAGCTATTACTTTCGATCCGATAGTTACTACCCTTGATAGCAAACTGGCTTCTAAAATTGTATGGCTCGACAGCCTGCTAAAAAATGTAGATCGCACTTCTCGAAATACCAACATGCTTTGGTGGCGAAAAGAGTTGTGGCTTATAGACCATGGTGCAGCCTTGTATTTTCATCACTCCTGGGAGCATTGGGAGGAGCAGGCAACCCGGCCTTTCACTCATATAAGTGATCATGTATTATTACCCATGGCTACAGAACTGGAAGAAGTGGATAAAGAACTTCATTCGTTACTTAACGAAAAAATTATCCGCTCCATTGTAGCTTTTATTCCTGAATCCTGGTTATTAATAGATTCGCCGTTTGAAACCATACAGCATCATCGTGATGCTTACACGCAGTTTTTGACGGACCGCTTTGCACATTCAAAAACATTTGTAAAAGAATCCCAACATGCAAGAGAAGTTCTTATTTGAGTATGCCGTTATTCGGGTGGTACCTCGGGTGGAGCGGGAAGAGTTCCTGAATGTGGGAGTGGTACTTTATTGCGCTAAGCAAAAATTTTTGAAAATGTTATTTAGAATTGATCCCGAACGCCTTGAATCTTTTTACCGCGGTTGCGATGTACAAAAACTGAATGACCACCTCCGGGCATTTGATCGCGTTTGTAAAGGAGGCAATGATGCGGGGCCTATTGGCAAACTACCCATTGCAGAGCGGTTCCGATGGCTGACTGCCACAAGGAGTACCATAGTGCAAACGTCAAAAGTGCATCCCGGTTTTTGTGATGATGCGGGGGAAACGCTGGAGAAGTTGTTTAAAAAGTCAGTGGGTTAATTTTAGTAATTCAACCTTCTTATTCTATACCGGAAGCTTTGTAAATTATCGT
>JBDSOE010000095.1:0-4931 GCA_039915005.1 Ginsengibacter sp. | reverse complement strand
ATAAATGTTTGGGATAAAATAAATAAAAAATATTATTTTGAAGGTAAATACGGGTACCAAATATTTGATAGAGTAGAAGGGTAAGATTGGTTCGTACAGTCACGAGCCAATGTAGGGAATTGGTTGTGGTGAGTTATGCTTGGCTTTTGACATCGTGTGAATTGTAAGAGTAATAAAAATTAAGAGTAGTAATTTTTTCATCTATATTTATTTACGATAAGAATAATGATTAATAGACTTTGCAAAAGATAAACTTTATCATACAAATGCATTTGTTGTTTGGATGTTGGCGTCAACAATTGTTTGTTGATAAAAAGAAGAGAGAGAAGTAAAATTATTTCATTTGCCAAAATCCAGTGATGTCGTCGAAAAATATTTTTAGAATACATCCAAAATCGTGTGGCGGATATCTTATTGAAAACAATATTTTCTTTAGCATTTTGCAAGTTACCCAGACATACTGCATTTTACTCAATAACGTTGTCGTCTTCCCGTAAGTTGACTTAGATTACATACATAAATCGGGAATAAAAATAATTAACTTTAAAGAATAATTTTTGTTATGTCTGTAAACTCGCGTACAAGCAGGCTTCTGAACGGTGTGTGCGATAATATCGAACACTTCACTTCTCATGGCGACATTTTTTATCTTTATCGTTTATATAAAATCAATTTCCCAAAACAAAGCACTGGCCACGCCTTTCACAGATTTTCAGTTGAAAAATTATTGTGTGTTCTCTTATTAACCTGCTTTTTTCTTCTTTTTAAAAATGTTTCAGCTCAAACTCCAACACTTGATAGTTTAAAAAAAGTGTTGCCTCTACTGAAGGATAAAGCAAGAATTGATTGCCTGAATGAATTAGGATTTGAATATTCAAATCCATATTGGGGTATATCAAAATATATCCAGACAGATACTGCTATGTTTTACACAAAGCAGGCATTAGATGAATCTTTGAAATTAAATTACGTACCGGGGATAGGAAAAGCGTATCAAAATATGGGTATGGTGGAGGAAGAACATGGCAATTATATTCGATCGGAATATTACACAGATCTTGCTATCCCAAAACTTTACAGCCAAAAGATGCAGACCGAGTTTCACAGAGCAAGGATTAATTATGGCTGGTGCAAATTTAATACTGGAAAATACAATGAGGCGATTGAAATTTATATAAAAGAATTACCCTATTATCATAAGATAAAAGATACCACACATATCGCAATGATCAATAGAATGATTGGCAAAGCTTATGATAAACAAGGATATTCAGAATTGGCTTTCAATTATTATGAAGTGGATTTAAAAAGTAAAAAGTCCTCAAATGATATACTTGGAACACTAAATTCCCCATTTAATAAAGCCGATTTATACCTTTCTGTCGGAGATACCGCAAATGCCATTTTAAATTATCGCGAGGCCGCTTTTTATGCTAAAAACCAACATATGAAGCCCGGCTATCTCTATTCAATCTTATCACGGATTTATAGATTACAGAAAAAATTTGATTCTGCACTTTTTTATCTTAATCAAATTAATACGCTAACGAAATCGAAGAAAGAAGACTTATCATTTAGAAAATTTGGCTTGATGGTGAACAGCTTGAGATTAAGTAGTCTTTATTTAGATCTTAAGAACTATGATAGTGCTATCTTTTTTGGCCTCCAATATTTAAACGAATTTTCAAAAGGAGGAGATGTAAATAGCCTTATGATCAGTTCAAAAATTGTATCTACTGCGTATTACAACAAGGCAAATAATTCGAGGTCTTTATATTTTGCGAACCAGTTACTATACTATTCGCAAAAAGCAGGCGCAAGGCCGTTTATTCGGGATGCTTATTTATTATTGTCGCAGATTTATGATAGCAAAAAAGAATTAAACGTTGCTTATAGTTGGTTCAGAAAATACAGCGAATTGAATTCTATACTTGAAAAAGACAATTTTAAAGCAAAGATGTATGCCTGGGATGTCGCAGCTAAAATGAATGTAGAAGAAGAAGCTTATAGAACACAGAACAGAATTGCTGAGGCACGAAATAAAGAGAAAATCGAAATACTAACGAGCGAAAAAAAAATCCAATTGTATATTTTTATTTCAGCGATTTTTATTGGTCTTATTGTTACAGTAATTATTTTCCGAAACATTTTATTGAAGAGAAAAAAGGATCAGTTGCAGCATTTATTCACGGAATCCCAATTAGTGAATGAAAAACAAAAGCAGAAAAATGAAGTGATGCAATTGCATCAGCAAAAAACCGATCTTGAAATGCAGGCCCTACGCGCCCAAATGAATCCTCATTTCATTTTCAATTCGCTCAATTCTATCAATATGTTTATTCTTGAAAATAATAAGTTACAGGCATCAGAATATCTTTCTAAATTTTCAAGACTGATAAGATTGATTCTTCAAAATTCCCAGGAAGCCTTTATTCCTTTGGAAAGAGAATTAGAAGCACTGAAATTATATCTGGAACTTGAATCGTTACGGTTTGAGCGAAGATTTGAATATAAAGTTATTGTAGATGAAGAGGTTGATACTGACATATTGAAAGTGCCGCCACTCATTATTCAGCCTTATGCCGAAAATGCGATTTGGCATGGGTTAATGCAGAAGAAGGAAAAAGGCTGTTTGACAATTGCGTTGTACGTTAAAGATGAAATGCTATTCTATGAAATTACCGATGATGGCATTGGAAGAAAAAAAGCTGTCGAATTAAAAAGTAAGTCTGCGGCAACGTACAAATCAATGGGAATGCGTATAACGACAGATCGTCTGCTGATGTTACAAAGACAAAATGAAAAAGAGAATTCAATTTCAATAACCGATCTTATTCTTGCTGACGGTAGCCCCGGCGGCACAGAAGTGCGGATCAAAATACCGGTTCGCTATGATTAAAGCGATTGTTATAGACGATGAAATGCATTGCCTTAAAACACTGGATATGTTATTGAAAGAATATTGTCCGGAAGTGCAGCTAATGGAAAAATGCAGCGATGCGGAAATGGGTTTAATAGCCATCGAAAAATTTAAACCCGATCTTGTTTTTCTTGATATTGAAATGCCGCACATGAACGGGTTTGAAATGCTTGAGAAATTTTCTCAAATTCCTTTTGCAGTTATTTTTACCACCGGCTATGATCAATACGCAATAAAGGCAATTCATAGCAGTGCTCTGGATTATTTGCTAAAACCTGTTAATCCGGAAGAATTAATAAGTGCGGTTAAAAAAATACAAGAACACCGTCATTTACCGCTGGCCGAACAATTCCAGATGTTGCTAAAAAAAGTGAATGGCATCAACAGTGGGTTTAATAAAATTGCTGTACCCACTGCAGAAGGCTTCGAGTTGATTCCTGCAGACCAGGTTTTGTACCTTGAAGCCAACGATAATTACACGCACCTTTTTTTGAAGAACAAAAATAAAATTGTAGCCTGCCGCACCTTAAAAGAAATGGAAGAGCAAATAAAGGACTTCAATTTCTTTGTGCGTGTGCATAATTCTTATATGGTTAATTTGAATGAAGTGGTGAAGTATGTTCGCGGCGAAGGAGGTTATCTTGTTATGAGCGATAATTCTTCTGTACATGTTTCCCGCAGCCGCAAAGATTCGTTATTGAAATTCTTCTGAAAGGTGGTTCTTGCCAATTACCCTTTTATTAAGTCAAATACTCAGTGGCATTAGAGAAGGATTTATTTGCAGGATAATTTTAATTGTGAATTTAAATTAATTGACAATTAAAATAAAAAAAAATGAAAAAATTTAACGCCCGATCCATGATAGTGTTATTCGGCATTGTCATGATTTTTTTTACGCTTAGCAGTTGCAAGAAATCTCCTGTAAATGATAAGTACAATCTCAATGTGCAACTCAATGGTGACAGTAAAAGCCTTTCACGCGGATTTATTGCATTCAGGCAAGATCCCGCAGCACCGAAAATCATCACGCTCGACACGTACATTCAACATTTGCAGCCAAATCATGAATACCGCCTTCAAAGAGCCGTAGATCCTATTAATGTGGTTGATGGCAATTGTACCAGCACCACATGGCTCACACTGGGTTTGGGATTAACACCGCAATCTATTATGACAGATGGCAAGGGGAACGGGCATGAAAAGTTATGGCGTGACTTATCGACGGTAGCATCCGGTTCCGAATGGGATATTCATTTCCAGGTAATAGACGCGGTGACGAACGATGTGGTATTAACAAGCGATTGTTATGATTACATTTTAAGGTAACGATATCATTGTGTGAAAATATTCATGCTGAATTATCATCAAAGAAGGGTTGCTTACAAAGCAGCCTTTTTTGTAAAACAGAATCATCACTCAATCCCCAATTTGGAGCAAGAAGGTTGAATGGCTAGTGCGTTATACACTTGTTTTTTTATTTTCTTCAAAATAAAAATCGCAGCTATTTGTTGCTTTACTGTATTTTTAATATCCGACTGAGACGTACGAATATATGAGTTTGAATTGTTGTTTTAATTTTTTTTAGGTACTTGTGAACGCCCGAAAAATAGAAAATTACTATTATGGTTTCTTTTGAAAGAGCTGACAAAAGTCGGGCTCATTTACTTTCTGAAATTGCAGGTTTTACTTTTATAGAATCACATGGATCCAGTGCTAAAGCGGAAGACATCAATAATTTTATTGCGCAAAAATATAATCCGGAAACCTTCGCTGCTGAATTGATCAATAAAAAAAACAACTATTATTTAGTTTATTATCAAAATCGCCTGGCAGGATTTTCCAATATCATTTACAACTTTCCCTACACAGAAAGTAAAATGGAAAATATTGCAAAACTCGAACGTATTTATATCCTAAAAGAGTTTTACGATTTAAAATTGGGCTATAACTTATTTGAATTTAACAGGAACCTTGCCAGGACAAATAATCAAAAAGGCATTTGGTTATTTGT
>JBDSOE010000094.1:0-4143 GCA_039915005.1 Ginsengibacter sp. | reverse complement strand
TAATTTTCATGTCTTCACTCATTATTATGCGGTCCGATTCCCATTGTACCGGGTAGGTTTTCGGTTTACCTACAGCCCAATTACCGGCAGTACTGTACTCAGTACTGTCCTGCACAAATATTTTTATCAGATCCAATAACTCTGTTCTCTTTGCCTTGCCAAATGAGCTGGTACCGATCAAAAGAAGGAGTAATAAAGAAGTTGCTGTTTTCATGTCAATGCTATTTTAAGGGGGTTATTTTGACAGTAATTCACCATTCCGGGGATGGCTTCTTCAGCAATTGATTTTCTAAAATATTGATTGCAGTACCAAATTTATGTATTATTCCAATTATTTTGTGCAGGTATTCATTAGCACGTTAATTATTTTTTGGGTTAAACAAGAAAAGAGTAAAATGCAGTGAATATAAAGACTATACGCCGCATAAACACAGGCGGAAGTTTTTATTTATTTAATGCGCTACTGTTTTCATCCCGGCGGCAATGGCCAGGAAAAAGTTTTGAAAAATATTCAGGATCAAAAAGCTCCAGCCAACAAAAATCTATTTTAAAGGAACCATCTCCAGGCAAACAGGCTTGGGTACTTTTATCTCTTTGCCGGTTGCTTTTAATAATCCGGTTTGCTTATCTCTTTTAAAAATTACAATATTATCAGAATTCTGGTTGGCCACTAATAAATAATTTCCGGTGGGATCTACTATAAAACTTCGCGGCGCTTTTCCCAAAGTGGATTGATGGCCTTCTAATTTTAATTTACCACTATTGGCATCAATAGAGAAAATGGTAATTAAATTTTGATTGCCGCGATAAGAAGCATACAAAAACTTTCCATCAGGAGACACCACTATTTCAGCGCCATCAATAGCTCCCGAATATCCCTGCGGAAGTGCGGAAATTTCCTGTATCAAAGCAAACTTGCCGTCATTATAGGAATAGGCATTTATTATTTCGCTCATCTCATTAATAAGATAACTATATTTTTTATCTGGGCTAAAGGTGATGTGTCTTGGCCCACTTCCGGGTGTAATAGCCACGTACGATGGAGATGCTGCCTTTAGCGGCGTTTTGGAAGAAGGATTCATTTTATAGATCATCACTTTATCCAATCCCAGATCCGGCATCATTACATAATCATCACCGGGAGAAAATACGGTTTCATGCACGTGCGGTTTCTCCTGTCTATTTTTATTTACACTGCTGCCGGAGTGCTGAATTAATTGTGAATAAGGTTGCAAACTACCATCTTTATTCACCGGGAAAATGGAGGCGCTTCCCCCGGAGTAATTGGCCACAGTAATCCATTTGCCATCAGCGGTTGCCGATACATAACACGGATCATCACCACCGGTGAACTGAGTATTCAAAAAAGAGAGTTTACCATCCTTTTTATTAAATGAAAAAGCGCTTACCCTTCCCGGATTAACACCATTGGTTTCGTTTACGGCATACACATAATTTCCCGACACAGTTAAATAAGAAGGATTGATAACACCATCTGTATTACTTACCCAGCTTACATTTCCGCTGCCTTCATTAAACTTATAAACGTAAATACCTTTGCTCCCCGTTGAAGTATAGGTACCTGTAAACAAATAAAAACTTTTTTTCGCGCAACCAAATGAGGTAACCATAATTGCGACAAAAAACAGAAGCCTGATTTTTCTAATGGTAATTAAATTCTGAGCCATTTAAAACGATTTTATTTTGATAATCTTTTTACAATATAATATGAAATTATTTTCTCTGAGTCAATTAATTTTTTTAAAAGAATTTTTACGTGAAATACCAATCGTTAATTTACGATTTCAACAGTAAATACAATAATTGGAAAATTGAGCAGTAATGCTCTTGTGCAGCACCTATCAGCCTTATATCTTTGCACCAGAAGTTGATTGATGTTCAACAAACATTAATCAAAAATCCAAATCCATTGAAAAGAACCATTTCCCAATCCAGGAAAAACCAAAGATCCGATATCAGTCAACTTCTATTTTTTTTGTATCCAATGCCTTAGAAGAATAAAACGAATTGTCCCAATGAAAACTGGCTTATAAAAAAGCCGAAAAGATTTAAACCTGAAAAACCACAAGAAACCCCAGGATTAAATTATTAAAAAACTTCCGCTCTAATCAGGCGGAAGTTTTTTTATGTATCACATTTATAAAGTCAAGTTCCTTCATTTAAAGTTAGGCTTTGAAAACTAAGACAGCCAAAACTCAGGATTTAAAAAATCTTTTTGTTTGTCCGTCTTCCGTGCCGGCTTTATAATAAGTTCTGAAAAATTCGTCAGCAGAAAGAGTTCCACTGCCTTTTATAGCAAAAAATACCAACAGTAAAAGAGTAATAATTGAAAGAATCAACTCGAAGTTACTATTATCCACTCTGCTTATATTCACAAAGAGAACGGCTATTACAAGAATCGGAATTTGTACAATAGAAGAGGTCCTTGTCCATAGGCCTGTGGCAATAAATAAACCACATAGCAAACTCAAATAGGAAACTATGAACGAAAGGACATTTGAATTTTGAGAAAAAACTCCAATGCCTGTCCGCTCAATTAACACATCCAGTAAGGTAGTATCTCTTATAAAAACAATTCCTTTCCAGATCAGCACAAGCCCTAAAAGAACTCTTATAAAAGTAACCCATACCGGTTGGGCAAGGCTTGTTTTTTCAGTAATATTTGTTTCATGCATAACAGACATTTAAAAAAGAAAATTTATTTACCTATACTATCATCATTAGACTTTTTACGAATCTTGAAAAAGTATTACAAATTTTATGCAAATTTGTAATTTAACGCTACTTATGCGAAACAACTTACCCGCCCTTCTCACCATTATTACCCTGGGTTTTACTTCCTGCTCCTCCACAAAATATGTACAAAAACAGCAGATCAATGGATTAAAATTCCTGGATGAATACGTGGTAGCTTTTAATAAAGGTTTTGAAAATACTATCATAGGTGGACTTTCGGGCATTGACTATGACTCACGAAAGGATCTTTATTATTTAATTTCCGATGATCGCTCTGCTAAAAATCCTGCAAGATTTTACACAGCAAAACTGCTCATCGGTCAAAATAAAATTGATACTTTGCTATTTTTAAAAACCACTTTTTTAAAAGATAAAGTGGGCAATTTTTATCCCAACTCCCGGCAAGATCCTTCTCATACACCCGACCCGGAAGCTATGCGGTATAATCCCAAAAACAACACATTCGCATGGAGCAGTGAAGGTGAACGGATCATAAGTCCGCAAAGAAATATTTTGCAAAATCCGGCAATTATTGAGATAAATCCATCCGGAAATTATTTGGATACTTTTCAGATTCCGTCACAATTGCACATGCAGGCAACTGAAAACGGGCCAAGACAAAACGGTGTTTTTGAAGGATTGGCCTTTGACGGCAGTTACAAAAAAATGTACGTGAGCGTAGAAGAGCCTTTGTATGATGATGGCCCACGGGCAGGCATACACGATTCTACAGCCATTACCAGGATCATTACATTTGATGTTGCTACTAAAAAAACAATTGCCCAACATGCTTACGTTATTGATGCGGTAGCCCACGCTCCTTTTCCGCCAAATGCATTTAAAGTAAATGGCATTTCTGATATTTTATGGCTTGGCAAAAATAAATTATTGGTAGTAGAGCGATCCTATTCAACCGGCAGATTGGCGTGCACCATAAAAGTATTTCTTGCGGATATTTCGCAGGCAGACAATATAAACGGTATCACTTCCCTGAAAAACAAACCCTCAATAAAGATGGCCTCAAAAAAACTATTATTAAATATGGATGACCTTGGATTTTATATTGACAATATAGAAGGGGTAACTTTTGGCCCTACCCTTCCGAACGGTAAAAGAACTTTACTGTTTGTAGCAGATAACAATTTCAATGCTTTCGAAAAAACACAATTCCTTTTGTTCGAAATTCAATAAAGGCTATAAGGCTTTATAGTTGGCCAGTTTCAAACTATCAGTTTTATTTTGTTCCTATGGGCGCCAGCGGTACCGGTGGATGTGGGGCTTCATCCTTTTTTGGTGGTTTATTTTCCGGGTGTTCCTCTCCATGATGGCAGGTATAGCAGGTTACATATTTCAACGCCCAGTACTCGCTGGCGGCGGATGACGCGG
>JBDSOE010000045.1:0-6076 GCA_039915005.1 Ginsengibacter sp. | reverse complement strand
GAGCGGCTGTATTTTCCCAATCTTTCCACAATAAAAACAGAGCGCTGGGGCACCACTTTAAAGGTGGAAAGGAACGCTATTAAAAGAAACAGGATTAAAATAATAAGAATAATAGTTGATGGCATCATAATTTTTTCGTTGATTTTACAATTAATAAAATACTCTCATTACCGGTAATGACCACATTTTCTTCCGCCTCAATAAAGTCGTCGGAGGCCGCCTGCCAGCTTGTTCCCTTGAAATCCACTTTCCCGTTTTTACCCGGTGAAATGGCCGTTTCCGCACGCGCTGTCTTGCCCAGAAATTCATCTTCCAAAAGCTCTGTGGAGAGTTTGCTCCCATAGAGTATTTTTTTGACCCACTTTCTTAAAAGAAGTATGGATAATATAGAACTGATTACAAATATGATGAGTTGTGCATTGATAGAAAGATCTATAAAAAGAGTAAGTATGGCCACGATCCATGCGCCCACGGCGAAGAAGAAAAGTATGAGGCCGGGCACCACAAATTCTAACACAAATAAAAGGAACCCGACAATAAACCAGATAACCGCGGCTTGCATTAAGATGTCCATTTTGAAATCAATTGTTTTGGAACAGTTCAAATATAGAGTAATATAACGAGAAAACTAAAATGATGGGAAGGGCATAAAAATCAAATTTTCCTTGTCCATTTATTTTACAAAAAAAGTCCTGAAACTTTGCCGTAGTATATTGAACATCTGCGTGCATTACACAATGCCAGGAAATCAGAAATTGAACAAATTTCTGTATTTAAAATAAGCCTCCTTTATTAAATTTTTCCATTCTTTTTCAAACCGTTTTCAACCATTCAACAACAATATAACTATAGAACAATTTAACTTATTCTATCGCTCATAACACCCAATGTCAGGCGATGCATCTCTTGCTTTATCATCAAGGTCAAAAAGAAATGAAGTAATGGTTCCTGCATTCACAGCAGGCGCTGAAGGGTTTTTGGTAAAATGAAAATCGTAAAAATTTCTGATCGTATTGATACTGTCAAATGCGGGAGGAATATTTTTAATAGGGGAGATAAAACTGGCAAAAGCAGGATCTGTTTTCGCTTTATACATTACATGGTCAAAGGTTACTGAGAAAGGGCCTGCGCCTTTTTTACCCACAATTATTTCATCGTCAACATTTCCATTTTCTCCCCAGAAAATACAATTGACAAAAAGCGCGTTGAGCGGGGCGGTAAGAGTACTCCCATCCTGTATTAAAAAATCAGCTACCTGCAATACCGGGCTTTTGTGTGCAATATAAAAATTGCCATAAGAGGCAACCGTGCAATTGACGAAACGGTACTTGCCTCCAAAACCCAGCATGATATTGCTTCCGCAATTACTGATCAAACAATTATCCGCATACACGTCCGTACGGATCCCCAATATTCCCGCGTCATAAATATTGTCAATAATGCATTGCGATAAAGTGAGCTTTGGGTTGGCAGTGGTTGAAAGCCCCTGCGCTATTATTCCCTGGTAGGCATTTTTTATTATGGTGTGTTTTAAATAATTATCCTGGCTGGTACCGCGAAAATAAATTCCAGGCCACGCTGCCGGCAAGTCTTTGTAACCGGCATCCAACCTGTCTCCAGAAAAAATAATGGGCTTATCTTTTGTGCCGTTGGCTATCACCGTACCATCCACCAAAAATGGAGCATCAGCGTGTAAATATATTTTAGTTCCTGAAGCAATATGCAACGTAGCGCCGGTGTCCACCTGTATGCCGCCGAGGATTACATAAGGCAATGTATTGTTCCAATTTACATTTCCTGCAAGCATTGCTTTTTTTAAAAAAACTGCATTTTGCCCGTACGCCTGCAACTGCACAAACTGCGTATTGCCATTGTACTCAATGCGGATACTATCGCTAAGAATAAAAGGAAGAGTTGCCCCGTTGGGATCTAAGTTTACCTGCACAAAAACATACAGGCTGTCATTGGCGTTAATTTCTATATTGTTCACTTCCGTTGCGGCAGCGCCATCTATATTTATCTTGAAAGGTGATGAAGATCCGCCTGAAAGCTGTACACGCGATAAACGCAATTTCTGATCATTGTTATTAAATATCTTGAATGACCGAGTAACGGACCCTACAGAAGTAAACACCGTATCAAACGATAAGGTATCTGTACTGGCATATACTCTCGCATCCGGGCTTGTAATGAATGAATCTTTTTTGCAGGAAAAAAAAATAACTGCTGAAAGAATGAGGAGGAATGCGGGTTTCAAATTGGTTGTATTGTTGGGTGATTTTATTATTGTATTGTTTTATTGTTCCATTGTCATATTGTTATATTATTGGCAGACCTCTATGACTTTACAAATGATCGCCAACATTTTTGGCCTGAAATAAGGATAGCTTCTGAATAAAATATTTTATTCCAAACCGTTTGTCAAAACGACCACATTCTTGCCAAGGGTTTTGAATCGCACTCCATTTTTTTGTTCAACTGTAATAGTAATGTGACCTGTTTTGCTGGTGTTTACATCCCTCACTGTACCAGATTTACTTGTATGGACTCCTCCGATAACCTTACATTGGTCGCCATCTTTTAATTTTTTTACTGTTATAGTTTTCATGCTCTGCTATTTTGGGTTGTAAAAATAATCGTAATTGTTATCGTGTATAAATTGTCTCAATTACCGATGTCGCCTTTCTCAATGACCGCTAAATATTGTCTCTCACACTAAAAACTTTTCAATTTCTGCAAACCCTTCATCGGCAGCAAGTGCATTCCATAATATTTTATAAATAGTTTCTGCTATCGGCATCTGCGCTTTCACTTTTTGGTTAATGATAAACATGCCCCTACTGGCATTGTAGCCTTCCGCCACCATACTCATTTCCAGTTGAGCCGATTGTACGGAATATCCTTTGCCGATCATGTTTCCAAAAGTGCGGTTCCGGCTGTACAGCGAATAACAGGTTACCAGCAGATCGCCCAAATAAACTGATGCCGCGTAGTTGGTAATTTTCCGGGTTTCATTTTCAATTTTCGTCTTATGATCTATGGTTCCCACTTCCACATTCTGAATGCCCACTCTTCTTAAAAACCCCGCCATTTCATCGGCGCTGTTGGCAATTAATACGCTTAAAAAATTATCGCCGTATTCCAGCCCATGCGCAATGCCCGCGCCTATGGCATAAATGTTTTTTAATACGGCAGCATATTGCACACCATAAATATCTGTGTTGTGAAGCGTGTTTAAATAATCTGTTTTAAAATAGTACGCTATTTTTTTTGTCTCCTCTTCATCCAGTCCTGAAAAAGTGAGGTACGATAATTTTTCGGCAGCCACTTCTTCTGCATGACAGGGGCCCAGCACCGTGAAATAGTTTTTCAGGGATACGCCAAATTCATTTTTCAAAAATTGGTTCAATAAAATATTGCGCTTGGGAAGAATACCTTTTACGGCAGAAATAATTTTTTTCCCTTTAAAAATATTTGCAGGCAATCCTTCGAGCGAATCCGGCACAAAAGCAGAAGGAACCGCAATGACAATGCCTTCACTTTTTTCAATCACTTCTTCCACGTGAGAGGAAAAGTGGATAAGGCTTGTATCAAAAAATGCAGAACGAAGATATTGAGGATTGTGGCTGCGGCTTTTAAAACTGCTGATGTTGGAATCGCTTCTGAGCCACCAGTTGATTTCATTTTTATTATCCGTTAATATTTTTGCAAGTGCGGTGCCCCAGCTACCGCTTCCTATAATTCCAAAATTCATTTTTTCTTTTTTAATGCTCCGTACCATTCCATTCTTGTTTGGACCCAAAATTAACTCTCCTGGCCCTCATAAAAAACTGTAAGACTTCCAGGGTGCATTTCGAAATGTTGTAAAGGTCCAACCTTAAAAGGCTGGCAACCCTTCGTTATATTATTTTAAGTTTTTCCACGGCAATCTGCGCGGCTATCTGGCTGGCATCTTTTTTATTATGGGCTTTTGCTTCTGCAATTAAAACGCCATCTATTTTAGCACCGATGGTAAAGAGCCGTCTTCCGTTTTCAATCCTTTCCTCAAGAGTTTCAAACTCAAGCAACCTGCCGTTTTTATTTGCCCATCCGTATAATTTATTCTTTAGATTGATGTCAAGATTTTCGAGATCCTGCATAAATAAGTGCGGATTAATAATATGCTGAGTAACCCATTTTTGGGTATCATTATATCCCTTATCCAAAAATAAAGCACCCACCAATGCCTCTAAAGTATTGCCGAAGATTTGGGAAATTTTCAGAGAATTATCGAAGCGGTTAAAAAAGGTAATTTTTTTCAGGCCTATTTTTATCGCTATATCATTCAACTGGTTCCGGTTCACCATTTTACTGCGCATCTCAGTTAAAAAACCTTCTTCTTTATAAGGATACCGCATAAAAAGATAATGTGCCACAATGGTGCTTATGACGGCATCGCCCAAAAACTCAAGCCGCTCATTATTTTCATCAGCGCCTTCTTTTACGGAACGGTGGCTTAATGCGGTTTTATATAGCTTTAGCTTGCCGGGAGCGAAACCGAGAACGTTTCGCAGTTGCTTTCTGAAGTCTTTTTCATGTCTGGATATAAAGATATTGCTAAATGGCACCTTATAAAATTAGCTGAATTTCCTGATAATGATTTGGATAAATAAAAGTAAAAGATTTAAATATCCTTCCTCATCACAAAGTACTTCAATGAAAAGATACTACCAAAGTGAAATCATATGATTCCCGAAACGGAGGATTATCTTTTCCTTTTCTGCTGCCGGAGTCCGCGCCAATAGTGTTTCTGAAATTGAGTATTGATTTTGAAAAAACCAGGAGGTTTCAAACTTCCTGGTTTGTAGAAAATTTCCGTCATTGCGATACCACCGTTTCCGTCATTGCAGAGCCACCGTTTCCGTCATTGCGATGCGCCAGGTATAGCTCTGTAATTGATAATAACTTCCGGCGCAGAAGCAATCTCATAGCTGGTAAAAAAATATTGGGCATTGTATGAGATTGCCACGGCGCGGATGGTTCGCTTTTATTGAAAGGCTGTGAGCGCGCCTCGCAAAGACGGGAAGTTGGTTTGTTATTATGTTTGAGGTTCTGTCATTGCGTTTACGGTATTCATAAAAACCAGGAAGTTTAAAACTTCCTGGTTTGTGGAGAATTTATATTTTTTTGACGGCCTTTAAATTTAGTCCATCACCCTTTAGGGGGAGGCATTGAAGTAAGGCTAATCAGGCTTATAAAATCTTTCATGCCTTTGGTTGGACAATAATGTTAAACCATGTATTTTCGGTAAATAAAATCAGATTACATCTTCCATCTTTTATTCAACAACAAAAATTAAAAATGATGCATTTATCAAGAAGAAAATTTATTGTAAACAGTTCTCTTACTCTTGCAGGATCTATGGTTTTACCTGATTAAATATTTGCAAATAGAAAAGCGGCAAATACTATAACAGGTATTCAATTATATTCAGTGCGTGATGATATGAAGCGGGATCCTCAGGGTACGCTGAAACAACTGGCAACAATGGGCTACAAAAACGTAGAACATGCCAATTATGTTGACAGAAAATTTTATGGATATACAGCTTCGGAATTTAAAAAGGTGTTGGATGATCTCGGGCTTAAAATGCCAAGCGGCCATACCGTTATGTCGGACAAGCATTGGGATAAATCGAAAAATGATTTTACCGATCAATGGAAACAAACGGTGGAGGATGCCGCAATAGTAGGGCAGCATTATGTAATAAGCCCATGGCTTGATGAGGGACTCAGAAAAAGTTATGACGGGCTTATTGGCTTTCTTGATATTTTCAATAAGTCGGGCGAGCTATGTAAAAAATCGGGATTGAAATTTGGATATCATAACCACGATTTTGAATTCAAATATTCCTTAAATGGCAAGCAGATCTATGATATTATTCTTGAGCACACTGACCCGGATCTGGTGTTGCAACAGATTGATATTGGCAACATGTATGGTGCAGGCGGCAGGGCATTGGAAATTCTGAAAAAACATCCGGGCCGGTTTGAAAGCATGCACTTAAAAGATGAAATAAAATCAAAAGGCCAGGGAG
>JBDSOE010000240.1:0-4905 GCA_039915005.1 Ginsengibacter sp. | reverse complement strand
CAGGCTTTCAAAATAACGATCTCGTACTTTTTGGTTCCAATCTTCCACATTGCTGGAAACTGGAAAATACCAAAGGCCTTTCAATAGTGATCCAATTTACCCACGAGCTTTTTGAAGGTAATTTTTTTGCAACGCCAGAAATGGATCACATAAAAAAACTGCTTAAAAAAAGTGAAGGAGGGATCTTATTTTATGGTTCAATAAGAGAAATAGTCAAAAAGAACTTGGGCAAACTATGGAATGAAAAGAACGACTTTAAAAGATCAATACTTCTGTTGGAAATCCTGAATAAACTTGCCCTTACACGAAATTCTACATTACTCAATGAAAGAAATTTGTTTGTAAAACGAATTGATTATGGTTCTGATCGAATCAATAAAGTTTATAATTACATTGAAAATAATTTTCAGGATATCATTACTCTTCGTGAAGCTTCACAAATAGTGAATATGACCCCAAATGCTTTCTGCAAATTGTTTAAAAAAGTTACCGATAAAACTTTTATAGAAACAACGATTAATTACAGGATCAATCAGGCTTCAAAACAATTAATTGAAACGGATAAAACGATTGCTGATGTTTGCTTTGATAGCGGGTTTAATGACATATCGCATTTTTATAAAATGTTTAGTGTAAGAATGGGGATAAGCCCTTTTAATTACCGAAAGCAATTTTTACAGCAAACAAATAAATAAAAAGGAAATCGAATTAGGATAAGAATACCTAACACTCAGATAATTTCATTGTTTTATTTTAATCATTTCACATTTTACTTTGCTTTAAACACATTACTTAAAACATATTATATGAATACAGATCAAATTACTTTGCCCAAACTTGATGACTCAAAAAAAATCTCTGACGAGCAAATCAATGAATTTAGAGAAAAAGGCCATACAATTACTCATGAGCTGTTATCTCTGGACGAAGTAACCGCTTATCACAAAATTATTTCTGCTGCTGTCGAAAAATTTAATACAGAAAACAGAAAGATGGAAGACAGGGATACTTATGGTAAGGCATTTTTACAAATTAAGAACCTTTGGCGGCATGATGGGGATGTTAGAAAGATGGTAATGTCTAAGCGCCTTGCACAGGTTGCAGCGGATCTTTAGGCGTAAAGAATGTCCGCATTTATCACGACCAGGCCTTGTTTAAAGAACCCGGCGGGGGCCCAACTCCATGGCATCAGGATCAGTATTACTGGCCGCTTGATACCGACAAAACCATCACGATGTGGATGCCGCTTGTTGATATTAATGTTGATATGGGCATGTTGACCTTCGCTTCAGGTTCTCAAAAAAAGGGTAGTGTTTTTAATTATGAAATATCAGATAAATCAGAACAGGAATTTGATAAATACGTTTGGGAAAATAATTTTGAAATAAGCCGTGCTAAAACTATGAAAGCCGGTGATGCCACCTGGCATTTGGGCTTTACCATTCATAATGCACCCGGAAATAAATCAGAAATTATGCGTGAAGTTTTTACCATTATTTACATGGCTGATGATGCAAAGATCACTGAGCCAAAAAGTTCGTGGCAGCAGGAAGATTTGAAAGTATGGTTAATGAATAAACCTGTTGGAACGGTTGCCGATTCAGAATTAAATCCGCTTGTTTTATAATTACATAAACGCTTATGATTATTTTAAAGAAAATAGTACAACTCTTTCAGTTGATAATTATTTATACATTTTTATTACTTTTTTCAAATAAGATCATTGCTGCTGCAAAGCCTTTGATATTTCCTATTCCGCAGCAAATGCAATTCACTCAAGGGAATTTTGTGTTGGATGAAAGTGTATTAGTCATTCTTCCTCAAAAAGCTAATGAAAAAGATGTTTCATTAGCTCATTTTCTTATAAATGAATTAAGCGATAAATATGGTTTAGCATTGAAAATGGAAAGGCGGCCGGATATTCCAAAAGATAGAAAAGTAGTGGTAATGGGAACGATTGACAACCCGCTGATAAAAAAATATTGCTCTGATAATAGCCTAACACTTACTAAAAAAAATCCTGGTACAGAAGGATATATTTTGGAAGTAAGCGATCATATAATTTTTGTTGGTGGCTCAGATGATGCAGGCGCTTTTTATGGACTTCAATCCTTGCGCCAGTTAATCCAATCAAAAGATGGAAACAATGTAAATGGAGTGAAGGTTCGCGATTGGTCGCAGCTACCGTTCAGTGCTATAAGAATGTATATTCCAGGCCCGGAAAATATTGCTTTTCTCAAACGGTTTATGAAGGATTTTATGGCGCTTTATAAGTACAACAAAATCATCATTGAATTAAACTGTCTGCGGCTCAATAGACATCCGGAAGTAAATACCGGCTGGGAGGATTTTGTAAAAGACATGCAATATACCCGCTCCAGCGTAGCAGAGGGAATACATGGCGAAGCAGAAAATGCCACTCATTATGATACAGGCGATGGTTTTATCATTGAAAAAGATGCAGTACGGGATTTAGTGAAATTCGCCCACGAAAATTTTTTGGAGGTGATTCCGGAAATGCCTTCTTATACGCATTCTTATTATTTATTGGCCAATCATCACCAATTAGCAGAAGATCCTCAGGAAAAATGGCCGGATACTTATTGCCCGTCAAATCCGAAAACTTATGATCTTCTGTTTGAGGTTTATGACGAATACCTGGAGGTATTGAAACCAAAAATGGTTCAGATAGGTCATGATGAATGGTGGTCGCCGCTCAATGTTTGCCCTCGTTGCAGAAATAAAGATTATTCTGAATTATTTGCCAAAGACGTAAATAAACTGCACGATTATTTTTCAAAGCGGGGAATTAAAATTGGCATGTGGGGCGATTACTTATTAGAAAGTGTGAGAGGCAGGGGGCAACAGGAAATGACTTCTTCTACCGGTTATAAGTATAAAATACCAGGAGGCCTTCGGCCATCGGTAGTAAAAAATGCTATTCCTAAAGACATTTTAATTTTTAATTGGTTTTGGGGAGATGAAAAAAAAGAAAATGAGTTAAACAATTTTGGGTTTAAACAGGTATTTGGGAATTTTACATCTAATATTACGAATTGGGATGAGAGGATAAAAAGAATAGACATTGCCGGCGGCGCGCCTTCTTCCTGGGCATCTACCAATGAATTTAATTTTGGAAAAGATATGTTATTGGATTTTTTGGGCTGTGCCAATCTGCTATGGTCTCCTCATACTATTAAACCGGAAGATCTACCTCCTATAGTATGGGAATTGGTTCCATCTATACGTGCTAATCTTCATGGGGCTAAAATTCCAAGCGAAGATGGAGATTCTGTTGAAACAGTCGGTATTTCTTCTCAATTTAATTTGTCTAAAAATTCAAAAGCATTCAATATTAATTTAAGTACTTTAAAATCCGGAACGATACAAAATGGTAAAAAAATATTTCAGTTAATGAACTCGCTAAATTGCGCGATAGCGGTAGGAACAAAAGGTGAGCAAGAAAGTATTTTTCCAAATGTGGTTAAGAATATTCCTATTCACGAGGATGTGAGCAGTCTTATATTTTTACAATCCTGCGCTTTGCCTGCTAATAACCAAAAAGCCTATTTCAATATCCCGAACAATTTTGATTCGCCGGATTTATTAGGCTGGTACGAGATAATTTATGAAGATGGGTTCAGGGAAATTGTGCCTATTCAATATGGAGTAAACATTTTGGAATGGAATGCCGGCGAAGATAAAAACCTTGATAAAAGAGAAGGAGATACCGGCGCACCACAAAATGCTTATTGTTATGAAGCTGATGCGGTAGATTGCTCTTCAAATAGTAAAAATCCGATCACCTTCTTTTCTTTTGAATGGGTAAACAAGCGATTTGGCAAAGCAATAAAAGAGGTGAATTTACACGCATCAGAAAATTACCAGGCATTACAGCAGAATTATATTAAAGTGGCTACTGCGCCTATGCCCAATAATGCCATATTGCTGGTAGCAGTAAGCAAAGTAAAAAAGCGAATTCCTGTTCAGCCTCAATAAGAATTTGAGTATCGTTTACAACTTTTTGAACAAGGGAAGAATTAATAAAATAACCTAAATACAAAATGAAAAAAGAAAATACATTAGGCTTAATATCGAATACGCCCTTAATCTATTTGGATAAAATACATAACGGAAAGGGAAAAATTTTTGGCAAACTTGAATATCTGCAACCAGGCTGAAGTGTGAAAGACAGGGCAGCTTTACAGATAATTAAAGATGCTTATAGTTCCAAACAATTGAAGAAAGGGCAATATGTAGTTGAGATGACCAGTGGAAATATGGGAGCAGGTCTGGCAGTAATATGCAAGCAGATGGGAAATCCTTTAATACTAACAATGTCAAAGGGCAACAGCCCGGAAAGGTTGAAAATCCTTAGAGCTCTTGGGGCAGAAGTTATATTAAGCGAACAGGTAGATGGACAGCCCGGGATGGTAACAGGAAATGATATTGAATTTGCAGCAAACACTGCAAAAGAGATTGCCCGGGAAAAAGGAGCATTCTATGTGGATCAATTGCATAATCTTTCAGGAATAAAAGCGCATTTTGAAACAACAGGTCCGGAGATATTTAATGATTTAAATAACGTAAATGTTTTCATTGCATCCATTGGTAGCGGGGCTACTTTTATAGGCACTTCAAAATACCTGAAAAGTAAAAATAAAAATATAAAATGTATTGCGGTTGAACCTGCCTCTGCTGCATTTTTAAAAACGGGAACAGTTACCAATCCAAAACACATCATTCAGGGCACCGGATATGGCTTTTTACCTAACGGTTGGGATGCCCAAATAGTAGATGAAATTATTACTGTCACAAATGAGGAAGTGGAAGAAATGACCAAAAGGCTAGCATTGGAACAAGGGCTTTATGTTGGCTATTCTTCCGGAGCCAATGCAATGGCTG
>JBDSOE010000161.1:0-3732 GCA_039915005.1 Ginsengibacter sp. | reverse complement strand
ATCTGAAATTTACCGATCTGAATTTATTGATTGCCAGCAGAAGATAGGATGTATTTTATAATATATTAGCCACCCTACTTGTTAGCGGCCAGGCCTCCATTACCAACCGCAATTATCACTGGCCGATATTGAATTCTTAATTTTTATTTTTCTTAATTACTCATTATTTTTACCGCTATTCATTCACCGTCTTTTTTTAATTCTTATTTAATTTGTACTAATGACAGCAACAGAGCTGAGTTATCTTGTATTTGGAATCGTACTGGTAGTTGCCATAATTTTTGATCTTGGGTTGCTTAGCAGAAAATCTCACACCATTACTATTAGGCAGGCCTTTTTTCAAACTATGTTTTGGGTAGGCCTTGGGCTTGGATATTTTGTTTTTGTGTGGTTTGAAGACGGGCAAACTTTAGCCCTCGAATACCTTAGCGCTTACCTGATGGAATGGGGGCTAAGCATTGATAATATTTTCGTTTTCATTCTCATCTTTTCTTATTTCAACATCCCTGAAAGACACGCCAACCGTGTTTTACTCTACGGAATTTTGCTCGCAATTGTTTTGCGGGTTATTTTTATAACGGTGGGCATTGCACTGATAGATCGGTTTTATTGGATCCTGTATATTTTTGGTGGCTTCCTTGTTTACACGGGCATCAAAATGTTTGTGGTAGATACTGAAAAAGAGTTTAACCCACAGGACAACGCCGTTTACAAATTATTAAAGAAAATGGTGCCCCTCACTCACGACAGCAGCAGCGGAAAATTTACTATGATGATTGATGGCAAAAAACATTATACCATGTTTTTTGTGGTAATGATTATGCTGGCTGCCACCGACATCGTATTTGCTCTCGATTCCATACCAGCTGTATTCGCCATCACCCAAAATAAAATGGTGGTTTACACTTCTAATATTTTTGCGGTCCTGGGCTTGCGTTCTTTGTTCTTTTTATTAAGAAGCGCCGTGGAAAAGTTCAAATACCTGAAAGAAGGGATCGCTATTGTCTTAATATTTATAGGCATCAAAATGCTGATCTCTTATTTCGGAATTCATTTGCACATAGCTATTTCGCTCGGAGCCATAGTAGTGTGCCTGGGCGGTTCCATTATCTTTTCAATTTATAAAAATAACCAGAATCTTAAGAAAGCAAAGATGAACCTTTGAATGTAAGCATCCACTATACCATTGAACAGATTGCAAAAATTACCGGGGGGAAATGCAGTCATAAAAACATCGAAGCAACCGCCCCGCTTTATCTTTCATTAGACAGTCGTAAAATCACTTTCCCGGAAAGCACAGTTTTTTTTTCTATTAAAACACCTCATCAAAATGCGGGTTTATTTATAGAATCTCTTTATAAAAAAGGAGTAAGAAATTTTGTTACCGATGATAAAAATATAGATTCCTTTTCTACCCCTCTGGCGAATATAATTGTGGTACCCAATACTATTGCGGCCTTACAAAGATTGGCGGTTCATCACCGAAATATATTCAAAAACTTACCTGTAATTGGAATTACTGGAAGCAACGGGAAAACCATTGTAAAAGAATGGCTAAATCAATTATTGGATAAAGACTATTCTATTGTTCGCAGTCCCAAAAGTTTTAATTCACAAATCGGCGTTCCGCTCAGCGTTCTGAATATAAATGAGAAAAATAACCTTGCTATTTTTGAGGCGGGCATTTCACTGCCGGGAGAAATGCAAAAACTCGAAAAAATAATTCAGCCCAGCATTGGAATTCTCACCAACATAGGAAACGCACATGATGAAGGTTTTAAAAACAGGAAACAAAAAATACATGAAAAATTAATCTTTTTTAAACAGGCAAATCATTTGATCTTTTGTGCTGACAACAAAGAAGTAGCTACAGAAATAAAGAATTTTAAAAATAAGAATCAACAGCTACAATTGTTTTCATGGGGAAAAAATGATGACACCATTTTACAAATTAAAACGATTAAAAAAGACAAATCTTCCTGTACCATAAAAGCGCTTTATAATAAAAGATCCGTTTCCATTACTATCCCTTTTACAGATGACGCTTCCATAGAAAATGCAGTGAACTGTTGGTGTTTATTATTTGTATTAAAGCAGAGTAGTAATGAAATTTTTCAACGCTTTAATTCCCTTTACCCCATAGCGATGCGTCTTGAATTTAAGCAGGGCATTAATAATTGCACGATTATCAATGATAGCTATAGCAACGATCTGCAATCTCTCAGCATCGCGCTCAACTTCCTCAATCAGCAAAAACAGCATTCCTCACGCACCCTTATTTTCTCAGATATTTTACAATCAGGATTGAAGCCAAAAGAATTATATACACAGGTGGCAGCTCTTCTTCAGCAAAATAAAATTGACAGGCTCTTTGGCATCGGGAAAGATATTTCTTTGCACCAGGAAGAATTTGCTTTTATAAAAGAGAAATTCTTTTTTGAAAGCACGGAAGGCTTTTTAAAGAATATGCAAACACATATTTTTCACGACGGAACTATTTTAATAAAAGGCGCCCGCCCATTTGAGTTTGAAAAAATAAGCCATGTATTGGAACAGAAAGTTCATCAAACCGTGCTGTCCGTAAACCTAAATGCCCTGGTGCATAATTTAAAAAAGTATAAAGAAAAACTGGAGCCCTCCACCAAAATAATGGCGATGGTAAAGGCATTCAGTTACGGCAGTGGAAGTCATGAAATAGCTTCCATACTGGAATACAATAAAGCAGACTATCTAACGGTTGCTTATCCCGATGAAGGCGTGGAACTCCGCAAAGCAGGAATTACTTTGCCTATTATGGTAATGAACATTGACAGCAGCGCTTTTGATTCCATCGTCAATAATAACCTGGAGCCTGAAATTTTTTCTTTTGCATTGCTGGACTCGTTTATGGAATATTTAAAAATGAATGATGGTAACAATTATCCTGTTCATATAAAAATAGATACCGGCATGCACCGGTTGGGCTTTATGGAAAAGGATATGCCTGCCTTATGCAAAATAATTTCTCAGAATCATTACATCAAAGTAAAAAGCGCTTTCACGCACCTTGCCGCCAGTGATGATGAAAAAGAAGATGATTTTACGTTACAGCAATTTAATATTTTCAAAAGTTGCTGCGCAAAGATTGAGAAAGTTTTGCATTATACATTTGACAAGCATATCGCCAACACTTCCGCCATCAGCCGTCTGCCACAGATACAAATGGATATGGTTCGTTTGTGAATAGGTCTTTACGGAATTGATAGCAATAAAAAAATGCAGAAAGAATTACAAAACGTTTCTACCCTGACCACCACCATTTCACAAATAAAAAAAATAAAAGCCGGCGAAACTGTCGGCTACGGAAGAAAAGCAAAAGTAATCAGAGACAGTACCATAGCCACTGTACGCATCGGGTACGCAGACGGTTATTCAAGAATTCTGGGGAATGGTACCGGCAAAATGCTGGTCCAAAATAAATTGGTTCCCGTTATTGGAAATGTTTGTATGGACATGACCATGCTGGATGTAACCGGGATTAAAAATATAAAAGAAGGAGATGAAGTAATTGTTTTTGGCGAATCACTTTCCTTACAAACACTGGCCGCATGGGCACAAACCATTCCTTACGAAATTATGACGGGTATCTCACAAAGAGTAAAGAGGATTTATTTTGAAGAATAATAAATTAGCCGTTTATTGTGCCAGCGAAATCCTCACCTGCATTCCTACACGGGTATCCACGGTGGGCGC
>JBDSOE010000145.1:0-12579 GCA_039915005.1 Ginsengibacter sp. | reverse complement strand
GGGGTGAGGGAAACCTCCACCATGCCTGGCTACGCTGGCTCTTCATGGTATTTTCTTCGTTACATGGATCCACACAACAACCAAACTTTTGCTGATAGAAAAGCTACTGATTACTGGAACCAGGTGGACGTGTATATCGGCGGTACAGAACATGCCGTAGGGCATTTATTGTATAGTCGTTTGTGGACAAAAGTTTTATACGATTTAGGATATATCGGTTTTGATGAGCCGTTTAAAAAGTTGGTCAACCAGGGAATGATTCAGGGGAGTTCAAGGTTTGTCTATAGGGTAAATAGTGGATTTCGATTATTACGCAATGTTTTGAAAACTGATTTTTTAGATTATGAATTTATTGAGGAATCAAGTCCGGATAGAAATTGGAATTTTGACTTTACAAGTCATACAAAAAAAATAAATATCCAGATATTATATCAAAAAAATATGGAAGAAGGATTTGAACATACGAGTAAATATTTTTCAAATGACTTCAAATACATTTTTATTTCTCATGAAGAAATTTTCAAATTTTATTCTATTGGAATAGATGCTTTGATTGTAAGAATTAATGAATTATTAAGTTTGAAATCAAATTACAAGTCTGTTAATTATCCTGAAGTACCTTACTATATTTCTTTTAATAAGTTAGAAGAAATAGGGCCAAATAATGATGGTACACAATATTATCCTATTCATGTTGATGTAAATCTTGTTGATGGAGTCGAATTAAATACAGAAGCATTCAAAAAATCAAAACCGGAATATGCTGATGCCCAATTTATTTTAGAAGATGGAAAATACATCTGCGGCGTAGAAACCGAAAAAATGTCCAAATCAAAATACAACACGGTAAACCCTGATGTACTAGTTGAAAAATACGGCGCCGATACTTTCCGCATGTATGAAATGTTTCTCGGCCCCGTAGAGCAAAGCAAACCGTGGGATACCAAAGGCATTGAAGGCGTTCATCGTTTTTTAAAAAAATTATGGAGATTATTTTATGATGACCTGAAAGGCAAAATATGGAATGAAGAAAAAGCCACTGACGCAGAATTAAAGACACTTCATAAAACCATCAAAAAAATTGAAGAAGATACCGAACGGTTTTCTTTCAATACGGCAGTGAGCGGTTTTATGGTTTGCGTAAACGAACTCTCGGATTTAAAATGCCATAAGAAAGAGATCCTTGAACCGTTATTAATTTTATTGACACCTTACGCGCCGCATATCGCTGAAGAATTATACCATGCGCTTGGAAACACAGAATCCATTTTAAATGCTGATTATCCCAAATTGGAAAATAAATACCTCGCCGAATCTGAGAAGGAATACCCTATTTCCATCAATGGAAAATTGCGGACTACGATGACTATTTCTCTAGATGCCACGCAGGTGGATGTAGAAAGAATGGTCTTAAATAATGAAGTAATTCAAAAATGGATGGAAGGAAAAACGGTGAAGAAAATAATTTTTGTGAAGGGGAAGATGGTGAATGTGGTAATATAATCAATCTGATGGTCTCCATCTGATAATGAAGATTGCAATAACTAACGTGCTGCCCAAAACAATGGGGCATTATTAACCGTTATTAATTCTTTAAACTATTCTTCCGATTTATACTTTATCCAAATGTATCTCTCAAAAATTTGTATTTTTACCTATTAATTACAACCAAATGGAAATCATACCGGGCCCGCTTTTAAAGGACATCAATTCCCCAGCAGATTTAAAAAAACTTGACCGTACTCAACTACACCAGGTATGCGATGAACTACGCCAATACATTGTGGATGTGGTGAGCGTACATGGCGGTCATTTTGGGGCAAGCCTTGGCGTGGTGGAACTTACCGTGGCGCTCCATTATGTTTTCAATACGCCTTACGATCAGTTGGTGTGGGACGTAGGCCACCAGGCTTACGGCCATAAAATACTTACGGGACGCAGGGATAGTTTTGTTACCAACAGGAAATACAAGGGACTAAGCGGTTTCCCAAAAAGAAGCGAAAGCGAATATGACACTTTTGGCGTGGGGCATTCTTCCACTTCTATTTCCGCAGCATTGGGCATGGCGATGGCATCGCATTATAAAGGTGAAAATAACCGGCAGCATGTTGCCATCATTGGGGACGGCGCTATGACGGCCGGCGAAGCGTTTGAAGCCATGAATCATGCAGGAATTGAAAAGAGTAATCTGCTGATCATTCTTAATGATAACTGCATGAGGATTGACCCCAATGTGGGGGCTTTAAAAGAATACCTTACCGATATCACTACTTCTCAGACCTATAATAAAATCCGCGATGATTTTTGGAAAGCCCTGGGGAAACTTCCCGGAAAGCATTTCTCCCGCAGGATGGTTTCAAAGATTGAAGCCTCTTTAAAAGGCATGGTCAGCAAAAGCAGTAATCTTTTTGAATCCCTTAACATACGCTATTTCGGCCCCATTGACGGACACAATATTACCAAGCTGGTAGATACTTTAAATGACCTCAAAGATATTCCCGGCCCAAAATTATTACACATCAAAACCGTAAAAGGAAAGGGATTTAAACTGGCGGAAAAAGATCAAACCAAATGGCATGCGCCCGGATTGTTTGATAAAATAACAGGTGAAATTTATAAGAAACAATTTGACATTCCCCAGCCGCCCAAATACCAGGATGTATTTGGATACACCATTATAGAGCTTGCCAGAAAGAATGATAAAATAATAGGGATCACTCCGGCAATGCCCAGTGGCTGTTCTTTAAAATATATGATGGCAGAAATGCCTGACCGCGCCTTTGATGTAGGTATCTGTGAGCAACATTCAGTTACCCTTAGCGCCGGGCTTGCCACGCAGGGACTCCGGGTTTTCTGCAATGTTTATTCTTCCTTTATGCAACGCGGCTACGACCAGGTAATTCATGATGTGGCCCTGCAAAACTTACCCGTAGTCTTTTGTCTGGATCGTGCGGGCCTGGTGGGTGAAGACGGGCCAACGCATCATGGCGTCTTTGATATTGCCTACATGCGCTGCGTTCCCAACATGATCGTAAGTGCACCTATGAATGAAAGTGAATTAAGAAACCTGATGTACACCGCGCAACTCGAAACTACCAACCATCCTTTTGTAATCCGCTATCCACGCGGCGAAGCAATAAAATCCGATTGGGAAACAGAGATGAAGGAAATAAAGATAGGCACCGGAAGGAAATTGAAAGACGGGGAAGAGATTGCCATCTTATCTTTTGGCCATCCCGGAAATTTTGCAGCGTCAGCTATCCGCGAAGTAAAAAAGGAAGGCTTAGACCCGGCACATTATGATATTCGTTTTGTAAAGCCTTTGGATGAAGACTTGCTTCACGAAGTGTTCCATAAATTTTCCAAAATAATTACTGTGGAAGATGGTACGGTGGTGGGAGGTTTCGGCTCTGCCATTTTAGAATTCATGAACGAGCATCAATATAAAGCAGATGTGAAAATTATAGGAATCCCCGACCGGTTTATTGAACACGGTTCGGCAAAGCAATTGTATGAAGAGACAGGAATTGATGCCAATCATATTGCTGATGTCATAAGGGACATGGCTAAGATTGAAGTGCATAAATTATTAGAGAGATAAGAAAAAGCCCTGCCGGTTGCTATAATTCTTTGTGAGTAATAACTGCGTTGTCAAGCATGATCTGAATGCATACCATGCGGCAAAAAAGATGAAATTTTTCCGTATCTGTTCTGTTCATAGCCTCTTGTATTCTTTTTATTTCAAGCACCGAAAGCGTATCCCCATCTTTATCTGCCGCCATTTCTTTATTTATTTTCTCCTTGGGGTCCATGGCATAAAATTGAGGTAATGCCCGCGACAACCCCAATGTAAAGCAAAATCATTCTCCCTTTTTTTACTCCCTGCATTTTGTTTTAAATATCTTTGTTTCGTTTAGGCAAAATCCTTTCTTTACTTTTCTGCATGGAAAATATTTATCTGTTATTACTTATTGGATTTTTAATTGGCACCCTTGGCACTTTAATTGGCGCCGGCGGCGGATTTATTTTAGTTCCTCTTTTAATTATTATGGCGCCCACTTTTTCGGCAGAAACTATTACGGCAATTTCTATGGCCGTGGTTGCCTGCAACGCCATCTCCGGTTCTGTGGCTTACATGGTCACCAAGCGGGTGGATTATAAAGCCGGAATTATTTTTGCCCTGTGTACTATTCCCGGTTCTATTCTCGGGGTTTATACCACCCAAATAATTCCCCGCCATTTGTTTGATATTATTTTTGGTATCGTTCTTTTTGCATTAGCTATTTTTCTTTTTTTAAAAGGTGGTAAACAACAATCAGTGAGCAAGCCTGTAGTTGATCATAAGAGTTGGGTTCAGCAGCATCTCACGGATAAATGGAAGCAGGAATATAATTATGCTTACGACATGCGCAAAGGAACTATTCTGAGTGTTTTTGTAGGCTATTTTTCTCCCCTGCTTGGGATAGGCGGCGGCATTATTCATGTGCCGGCAATGGCCGAGTGGCTTAGGTTTCCCGTGCATATTGCCACGGCCACCTCCCATTTTATCCTTGCAATAATGGCTACAGTAAGTGTCATCGTTCATATTACCCAGGGCGGATACAACGATCCCTTAGTTTTAAAAATGACAATTGGTTTAATCATTGGCGTTATTCCCGGTGCGCAGTTGGGCGCTTATTTATCAAGGGAAATGAAGGGAAAAATAATTATAAAAGCGCTGTCCGTTTCTCTTGCTATTGTCGGCATCCGAATTTTGATTTTAAGTTTTTTATAAAATCTTTTGATGGTATTCATCAGCAATTGTGGCGCTGCAAATCTTTCTGCATCCCCCGTCACACTTAAGAAAATAATTTAAAAAAAAATAAAAAGCGCGGCCCTCACGTTACTATTTTCTGACTCAGTTTGCCGATGTCTTCCGAAATTTTATAAATGAAATTAAGCTGCTCGGTCAGGTGCGCATCCTGCTGCGGGATGCCTTCAGGTACTACGAGCGGGCTTTTTTCATCCTCTTCAATTTTATAAGAAGGGTCTAATTCGCCCAGGCTGTTTTCCAATATCCGGAGAGACCGTTTGAGGCGCTGCAAAATTTCTTTGGAAACCGGCTGCTCCTTGCTGAACGCGCTTTCCGTAAGGCCGGCCACATTGGAAGAAAGCACATGATTCAAAACCACAAACTCGTAAATTTCTTTTCTATGCTTTTGCTTGCTTTTCGGCTCGCTCAGCATCCGATGCAGTGCGGCGGAAAGGTTGGCCGTGCTTACAAACAATTCTTTGCGCACCAGTTTGTACTCCAGCGAAGAAATTTTATTTCCATAAAACAACTCTTTTAATTTTTGCAGGTAATGAATATTGGATTGTACCACACCTGCCATGTAACCTTGCAGATTCCTCGATTCCCAATGGGGAAATAAAAAATAACTGGCCAGGAAAGCGAGCAAAGAAGCAATGGCCGTGTCAGCAAGACGCTCGCTGGCAATGTTTAAAACCCCCAGCCCCAGGAAATGAAAAAGGATGAGCACATACGGCGTCAGAAAAATCACCATCACTATATAATTCAAACGGACAAAGGTGTAAGTGCCTATCATAAAAAAAACAATAAGCGCAAACAATACATTTTGATTATGGATAAAACCGAGAATTAACAGCCCCACCACACCGCCGCCAATAGTGCCAATGAGCCTGTCGAAGTTTTTCTCTTTGGTAAGGCTGAAGCCCGGCTTTAAAATAATAATGATCGTCATTAATATCCAGTAGCTGTGGTGCCCCGTGGAAATAAAATTAGCAATAGCAAACCCTACTCCACACGTGATCATCATGCGGAGCGAGTGCCTGAAAATGGAGGATTCAAATGTGAGGTTATTTCTCAAAATCACCCCGTTTATTTTTTGATGCGTTACGAACCGTGAATAATCTTTTTCGCTGCGAACCTTTCTTTTTCCCGGTAAATCTTCACTAAAATATTTTAAAATCTCATCCACTTTTTCCCCCAGGTTACGCAGGTTTACCAATATCTTTTTAAGCATGAGGGTGCTTCCCTTATCGGACAGGGCATCTATTTTTTCTTTCAATGTATCCAGCGAGGCAATGAGTTCAAATTCCTTTTTATAAGAATTATTATCGTGGATGGCTTCGCCGATATTTTTCATGTCACCGGCTATCTTTTTTATGATGAGGCTCACTTCATCCAGTAGGCCGGTGGAGGCATATTTTTCTCTCAGCGAGGTATAATCGTACCAGGTGGCCATTATGTGCTCAAAAAGATCTACCACATTAGCAAAAGTGAGCACCAGCACCCTGCCATGATGCGTGGATTCTTTTAGAAGCGCCCGGTTTTTAAACAATAATTCCCTTACCTCATTCTGTTTTTCATTTACAATTACCTGCTGATCCAGCAGCTTGCGGTATTCTTCTTTGAGGTCGGTGGCCGGGTCATACATTTCCGATTTGATCAACAGATATTTGGCCGTTTCATTGATGCAATCGCCCAGCGAACGCTGCGCCGGTCGGTAAGGCGTAAGGCGATAAAACAACAAGGCAATCACCATGTACCACACACCGCCACCCAATACCAGCAGGCTTTCTATAATCACTTTTGCAGGGGGCAAAACGGTGGTCATCCTCAAGATCATTATCAACAAAACCGCGGTGCCGATGGAACCGGCCCGGTTTCCGTAAACCGAAAACATGGTGAAAATAAAAGTGGACAGTAATACCAGGATGCCGAGAGAAAGGACGGTGCCATTTAAAAAGCCGGTGATGAGCGCCATTGCAAAAATGAAGATATTGCAATACAACATGCCGTTTCTCTTGTGCCCCACCGGCCCCGGACCATCGCTGATGCTGACACACAAGGCGCCAAGCGACACCGTGATCCCCATTTCCATATTACCCAAAACAGAAAAAACGATGGCAGGGATTATGATCTCCAAAGTGATGCGGATGCCATCTGCAAGATATTGGCTGAAGAAAAAAGATCGTATCTGCTGGGTTCTTTCCATAATTACTATTGTGTAAAGAAAGATACAAATGTTTTGAATGAAAACTATTTGCCTGAGAATAATAGACTGTATGAGATATAAATGACTTCCGGCGCAGAAGCTTGCCCGAAAGTAAAATACAGGCGGGCAATCCCATCACTGATTCTTACATAATTTGAGATTGCTTCGGCGCAGAGAGTTTGCGACAATTTGAAGGTTGTACTGCGCCTCGCAAAGACGGAAGTGAGCACCCTGTCTTCGTCATTGCAATCCACCGGGGAATAGTTTGTTATTATAATAACTTACGGCGCAGAAGCATGCCCGAAAGGAGAATACAGGCGGGCAATCTCATCACTGATTCTTACATAATTTGAGATTGCTTCGGCGCAGAGAGTCTGCAACAATTTGAAGTTTGTACTGCGCCTCGCAAAGACGGAAGTGAGCCAGCGATCTTCGTCATTGCGATGCGCCGGGAACGGCTTGTTATCATTAATGACTTCCGGCGCAGAAGCAATCTCATCGCTGATTTCTCCATAGTACAAGATTGCTTCGGCGCAGAAATTTTGTAAGAATTTGAAGTCTGAACTGCGCCTCGCAAAGACGGAGGTGTGCCCGCGGTTTCCGTCATTGAGAGGCCTCGGAAGTATTAAAAGGTCCCTCGGAGGTATTAAAAGGTCCCCCGAAGTATTAAGATAAAAAAGGGACTGCCATTTTGGAACAGTCCCTATTGAAATTGTAATTTCCGGTTTATAGAAAAAGGGGTTACAGCGTATTCCCGTTGGCATCCAGTTCCACTATTTCATAACCAAAGTCTTTTAAGGCAGGCATAAACTGATCTTTATCGCCTACCAGCAAAATATTCATCTTATTAAGATCATAATATTTTTTTGCCAACGCCTCAATTTCATTGGTAGAAATCTTGCCGAGAATTTTAGTTTGCTGATCTACAAAATCCGCAGGCAGATCGTACATCAAAATGCGGCTGATAAAGGCAGCTTTCTGGCTACCGGTTTCATAATTTCGGGCATCGCTTTGCCCTATTGAACTTTTCATAAAAGCAACCTCATCTTTGTCGGGGCCGGTTGCATTATAATTCTTCACATCGGCTATTAAAGTGGCCAGCGCACTATCCGTAGCATCGGCACGAATACCACTGCTGAAATAAAAAGTACCGGTATATTTATTTCCAGTAAAGCCGGATTTTGCTCCGTAAGTCCATCCCTTATCTTCCCTAAGCTTAATGTTCAGACGGCTATTGAAACTGCCTCCCAGGTTATAATTGGAAAGCCCGGCCCGGTAATAATCTCCTGTGGCATCATATTTCATATCGGTAACATAGCCCACGCGGAATTCAGTCTGTGCTGCCTTTGGAATATTTACTACGTAAATTTTAGTTTTCCCCACGGAAGAGGCAGCAGGCACAGCCGGAAGGGTAATTGTCTTTTTAGGTAATTGGTTTAAAAAAGCAAGCTGTGGTAATATTTCATTTTCCTTTACACTTCCTACCACCACCACTTGTGCGCCATTGGATGAAATAAACTGGTCGTAATAATTTTCAATGTCATTCAGGGTAATATTTTTTACAGTTTCTTCTGTGCCCCCGTCGGCAATGCCAAAAACACTGTTATTGCCATAATTAATTTTATCAAAAACTACATTGGCCACTGCCGATGCCTGGCTTTTTGCATTTTTAATACTTTCAATCGTTTGCCTTTTTAACCGGCTGAAAGTTTCTTCTGTAAACTTGGGACGCAGCATTCTTTCCTGTAAAATAGTGAGTGTTTTAGACAGATTTTTTGATAAGGATTGTACCGAAAAAATAATGGCATCCGTAGAATTATATACGTCTATGGAACTTCCCAGTTTCTCCAAAGCAAGATTGATCTCTTCGCTGGAGCGGTCTTTAGTATCTTCCGACATCATTGAGGTAAAAAGACTTGCCAGCCCGGCTTTTGAAAGATCGTTTTGTTCCAGGATGGTTCCTCCTTTTAAATATATATTCAGGTTTACCACTGGAATTTCATCATTTTCAACTCCTATTGTGCTGATGCCATCAGGTAAGGTTTTTTTCCAAAAGTCCGGAACTTTTACCACAGGATTTGGCCCTGCAGAAGGCATTACTTTTCTGTCGAAATTGTCTTTCGGTTTATTATATTTTAAGCCATCATATCCATAATTAGGGCGCACATAGTGCGATTTGTCTTCGGTAAAATTATCGGGCGCCGCCACCAGGTCTTCTTTTCCTTTGGGCAATACACTAAGCACCACAGACGGCTTGTCTTTTATGTATTTATTGTAAACCCTCATCACATCAGCTTTGGTTACCTTTTTATACATACCTAGCAATTTACCGATCATATTGGGGTTGCCGGTAAAAGTTTCAAAAGCCGCCAATTGCGAGGCTTTGCCAGATACACTTGCCAGGCGGTTAATGGTACGGCTTTCAAATCCGTTCTTAAATTTTTCAATATCATCATCCGTTACCCCCTTCTTTTCAAAATCTTTTAAAGATTCGTTTACCAGTTTCTCCATATCAGCAAGATTACTGCCAGGTAAAGGAATAACAGTGAAACTAAAAGTGCCTGCAAGCTCATAAAGACTACTGAAAGCGCTAGCCTGTAAGGCTTTTTGAGGCTTTACCAAATTTTGATAAAGCGCAGAAGTGCGCCCCTGTCCTAACACCTCTGCAAGGCAGGCAAGTGGCGCCATGTCTGCATTATAATCAGGCACCGTAGGATAGGTAATTTGCAACAAAGGAAGTTTCGCATAATTGTCTAGATAACTTGTGTAGGTTTTGCGGGTAAGTTTTACAGGCGGAAGTTGTACGGGTTTTACTTCAGGCCCACGTGGGATAGAGCCAAAATATTTTTCAACTTTTTCAATTACTTCTTTGGTATTTACATCTCCTCCAATGGTAAGTGTGGCATTATTAGGCCCATACCAACGAAGAAAAAAGTTTTTAAGATCATTTACATTCACTCTATTGAGGTCTTCTACGTATCCGATAGTAAGCCACGAATAAGGATGACCGTAAGGGTAGAGTGCTTTTGCCGTTACTTCCCGGGCAAGGCCGTAGGGCCGGTTATCATAATTCTGGCCTCTTTCATTTTTTACGGTAGATCGCTGTATTTCAAATTTAAATTGTGTTACGGCATCAAGTAATAAGCCCATTCTATCACTTTCGAGCCAGAGTATTTTCTCCCATTGGTTGCTGGGAACGGTTTCGAAATAATTGGTACGATCCGTATTGGTGCTTCCATTAAGCGTGCCGCCCGATTCGGTAATGATTTTAAAATGCTCTTTATCGGCCACGTGGTCGCTTCCCTGGAACATCATGTGTTCAAAGAAATGCGCGAACCCGCTTTTACCTATTTCCTCCCGTGACGAACCCACATGATAGGTAACATCTACGTGTACCACCGGATCACTGTGATCTTCTGCCACGATAACCGTGAGTCCGTTTGGCAAAACATATTTTTCAAAGGGAATTACAATTTCATTTCCCTTTTTTACTACTTTTTGAACCAGTTTAGCCTGGGAAAAGACCATTGATGGTATTAAAAAAGGTGCCATAAGAAATAATAAGTGTTTATTCATGTACAATTTTTTATGCCGCAATATATGTTCAATACCTGTGAAGGAAAGAGGAATTATGATGAAAGGTTTTTAAAGAAAAAAAGCATAGTAATATAGGGCGATGAAAGCTGCGGGATCTTTATATTTTACTAATGGAAAGAAATCAATGGTTTTCCGCACTGCGTAATAAATAATGAATCTGATAAAGAAGGGATGGTTTAAATTTGCAACTTCAAATGTAAAGATGGAAACGAAAGAAGAGATTTTAAAAGAAGTAGTAATAAAGTTTGCCGGAGATAGTGGTGATGGCATGCAGCTTACCGGCACCCAATTCACTAATAATACTGCATTGATGGGTATAGACCTGGCCACTTTCCCTGATTTTCCGGCAGAAATAAGAGCACCCCAGGGAACCATACCTGGCGTTAGTGGTTTTCAATTACGATTTTCAAGCGATAGAATATTTACCCCCGGCGATATGTGCGATGTACTGGTAGCCATGAATGCTGCTGCTTTAAAAACCAATTTAAAAGCCTTAAAAGAGCATGGAAAAATAATAGTAAATATTGAGGGTTTTGATGCCAAGAATTTACGGTTGGCCAATTATCCCGATGGAATAAGCCCCCTGGAAAACGGAAGCCTCGAAGGTTATGAAGTAATTAAAATAGATGTTACCAAAATAACCCGTGAGGCATTGAAAGATTTTGCGATGGGAACCAAAGAAAAAGACCGGGCAAAAAATATGTTTGTGCTGGGCTTTTTATATTGGATGTACAACCGGAATATGGACAATACTGTTCGTTTTCTAAAAGAAAAATTTGGGGGTAAACCTGAAATCCTGGAAAGTAATCTTAAAGTATTGCAGGCGGGTTATAATTATGGCGACACTACTGAAACTTTTACCACAAGATATTCTGTACACAAAGCAAAAATGCAGCCCGGGCATTACCGCAGTATTATGGGAAACCAGGCTGTGGCTTATGGATTAATTGCAGCTTCGCAAAAAAGCGGGCTGCAGTTATTTTTAGGTTCTTACCCAATTACTCCTGCAAGTGATATTTTACATGAACTCAGCAGGCACAAAAACTTTGGTGTAAAAACATTCCAGGCGGAAGATGAAATTGCCGCTATCAGTTCTGTAATCGGCGCTTCTTATGGAGGAAGTCTTGGCGTAACCACTACGAGTGGTCCGGGAATGGCTTTAAAAACAGAGGCGATGGGTTTGGCAGTAATGCTTGAAATCCCTTTGGTGGTTTGTGATATTCAAAGAGGTGGCCCATCTACCGGCCTGCCTACCAAAACAGAACAGAGCGATTTACTCCAGGCATATTATGGAAGAAATGGCGAAAGCCCTATGCCGGTGATTGCCGCCTCTACTCCCACAGATTGCTTTGGCGCGGTTTACGAAGCAGTAAGAATTGCCGTACAACACATGACACCCGTAATTTTTCTTAGCGACGGATATATAGCCAATGGTGCAGAGCCCTGGAAATTTCCTGAAAGTAAAGATCTGCCTGAAATTAAAGTAAATTTTAAAAGAGAATTAGGCCACCATGAAGAAGTTTTTCAACCTTATTTAAGAGATGAGAAATTGGTTCGTTCGTGGGCAGTACCGGGTTTTGCAGGGCTGGAGCACAGGGTGGGTGGCCTTGAAAAACAAAACATAACCGGTAATGTAAGTTACGATCCTGAGAATCATCAGTTAATGGTAAAGATCAGGCAGGAAAAAATTGATAAAATTGCAGATTATATTCCTGAGCAAACAATAGATAACGGCCCTGAAAAAGGAGACGTGTTGGTGTTGGGCTGGGGAAGCACTTATGGCGCTATTAAAAGTGCGGTGGCAGAATTACTCTCAGAAGGTAAAAAAGTTTCGCATATCCATCTTCGTTATATACGGCCTTTCCCAAAAAACCTCGGAAACCTCATCAAAAATTTTGAGCAGATATTAATCCCCGAACTGAACAATGGCCAGCTCATAAAAATAATTCGTGATAAATACCTGGTAGATGCCAAAGGGCTAAAT
>JBDSOE010000084.1:0-12285 GCA_039915005.1 Ginsengibacter sp. | reverse complement strand
TCCTACCTCGTAATCCGTTCTGTGGTCCTTGATCATTTTATATGGATGAAAAACATAGCTGCGTATCTGGCTTCCCCATTCTATTTTTTTCTTTGAAGCATTTGTTACATTCGCTATCTCTTCTCTTTTACGCATTTCAGCTTCGTACAAACGGCTCTTCAGCATGGCCATGGCTTTCTCACGGTTTTCTCCCTGTGTACGCGCCTGCTGGCATTCCACAATAATCCCTGATGGCTTATGTGTAAGGCGTACAGCGGTTTCTACTTTATTTACATTTTGTCCGCCGCTGCCACCACTTCTGAAAAAAGCCCACTCCACATCTGCCGGGCTCACTTTTATATCAATGGAATCATCAATCAAAGGATATACATACACGCTAGCAAAACTGGTGTGCCTTCTTGCATTGCTATCGAAAGGCGAGATGCGCACCAGGCGATGAACACCACTTTCTGCTTTTAAAAAACCAAATGCAAAAGGCCCGTCAAATTGTAACGTTGCGCTTTTAATACCGGCGCCATCGCCTGCCTGGTAATCAAGTTCTGTTACGTTCCAGCCATGCTTTTCGCCATACATCCTGTACATACGCAAAAGCATTTCTGCCCAATCCTGGCTTTCTGTGCCACCCGCACCGCTATTGATTTGCAGTATGGCTGGCATTTCATCTTCAGGCTTGTTGAGGGTACTTTTAAATTCCGCATCATCCGCCGCCTTCAAAGCGGCATCATAAGCCTCCTTCACTTCTTCTTCAGTAGCTTCACCTTCTTTCCAGAAATCAAATAGCACGGCAAAATCCTCTACTTTCGATTTTACATCAGTATATAGATGCAGCCAGTATTCATTCAGTTTTATGGATTTCAAAATTACGGTTGCCCGCTCATTATCATTCCAAAAGCCGGGAGAAAGTGATAGTTGCTTATCGTTATTTATTTTTTGTTCGCGATTTTCAACGTCAAAGAAACCTCCTCAAAACCACCAAACGGTCTCTCAAATCTTTAAGTAATTCTGTAGTCATAGTTACAAATATAATGAGGATAGTGTTAATGTGTTTTTATCTTTATAAAATAAAAATTAGCGTTGCCTTTTTAAATTAATTTTAGAGAAAAAAGAAACTGTAATGAAAAAATATCTTTTCCCGATCCTTTTTTGTTTTATGGGTAATTGTATAATGGCTGCCCCAAAAAAAATTTCTTTAACTAAACCAACTTCGCCGGATCCCGTAAAAAAAATTGTGAAAGCGATCGCAAAAGCAAATGTATATGAATTACGGGCAGTCAATAATATTGCAAAGCCGGCTACGCAACAAAGCCTTCGTTTTCAGGATTTACTCAAAGTGGCCACGGTGGAAAATCTTACGAAGTTGGCAACCAAAAATAAAAACGCAGTAGTGAGGCTTTATGCATATAAGGCGCTTATCAATAAATTGAAAGACATTCCAATAGATGTGGTACATCAATTCAATAATGACACTACGCTGGTACATACACTGGAAGGCGATACTGCCGGCCAGGTTCCTCTCAATAGTATCGCAAAAGGATTACTCTACTAAAAACAGATTTACAAGCTTGCTGAAATTTTTTGAAAGAGAGCAGCAACCATTTATGGAAAAATTTATCCTATGGGAAAATTCCTAATTCGGCATAAGAAGTAGCCACCTTATTAATAGCGCATACATAGGCTGCTGTACGCATATCAGGAATGGCCGGGGTTTTCTGCCAGATGTCAACAATTTCGTGGGTAGCGGCTATCATGGTTTCTTCAAGACCGCTTCTTACCAAATCCACTTCCTCCGCACCACGTAAAATGAAATCTCTTTCTACCTTGCTGATAATTTTACCGGTAAGCCCTTCCATTTGTTCTACAATACGGTGGTTCATATTTTCATCAAACCTTTTTTCTAAACGCCCGTAACGTACGTGGCTAAGGTTCTTTAGCCATTCAAAATAACTGACCGTAACACCGCCAGCGTTTAGGTACATATCCGGAACTATTAATATCCCTTTGAGATTCAGAATATCGTCTGCCTCAGGAGTAAGGGGGCCATTGGCAGCTTCGCCAACTATTTTCGCACTTATTCTTGAGGCATTGTTTCCATTGATAACATTTTCAAGAGCGGCAGGAATTAAAATATCACAATCCATTTCGAGCGCATCCCCAGTTTTTTTAAAATTTTCCGCACCTGGAAAATCAAGGATAGAGCCCGTCTTTTTGCGATGCAGAAAAACTTGTTCCACATCAAGCCCCTTATAATTTTTTATGGCGCCTTCCAGTTCCGCAAGGCCAACGATGAGGGCACCTGCCTGCTGAAAAAACAAAGCCGTGTGATACCCAACATTCCCCATACCTTGTACACACACGCGTTTGCCTTTTACTCCCAATGACAAACCCAGTTTATTCATTAAAGTGGGCATATTGCAAACTTCACTAAGCCCGTAGAAAACACCTAATCCTGTCGCTTCTTTTCTTCCCCGCACACCGCCTTGCGATACAGGTTTACCGGTTACACAGCCCGTAGCATCAATCTCGCCCGGATGCATGGCTACGTAAGTATCCAGTATCCACGCCATCTCCCTTTCGCCGGTTCCATAATCAGGAGCGGGAACATCAGTGCCCGGTCCTATAAAATTTTTCTTTATCAACTCCGCTGTGTAGCGGCGTGTAATTTTTTCAAGCTCATAAGGAGAGTATTCGCGCGGGTTTATTTTTATTCCTCCTTTCGATCCGCCAAAAGGAACATTTACAATAGCGCATTTATAGGTCATTAAAGCTGCCAGCGCCATTACCTCATCCTGGTTTACTGCATTGCTAAAACGGATACCGCCTTTGCAGGGCGTTTTGTGATGCGAATGCTGAACCCGGTAAGCCTCCAGTGTTACAATTTCACCACTTTCTCTTTTTATGGGAAAGCGCATTTGGTAAACGCTGTTGCATTGTTTTATTTGTTGCAAAATGCCGCTATCCCAATTGGTAAAAACTGCTGCTTTATCAAAACTTCTTTCTACGTTATGGAAAAAGCTATACGCTACATTTGATGACATAATATATATTTTTTAAAATTTGGTTATGCAAAAAAAAGGGATTAGATCAATCGCAAGGAAGATCAGGAAGATTTTTCTTTCTTGGATACTTTAATATCTATCCGGATAAGGTATAAAAAAAGGACAGCAAGAATTACAAGACAAACCGCCATTACCACATAAATTTTATCATGGCTTCGCATGGTAGTATCCACAGAAGGCGAAACAGAATTTACCTCATTTTGAGCCCATAAAAAAGTATGGGAAAGAAACAGGATAACGGTAAGGCTTAAACGCTTTAAAAATAATTTATTCATTAATTATATTTTTATTGGCAAGCAGGCTCAATCTTATTTTAAGGCTACTTATCCATATTCCTAAAAGTATCCATCCAAAAACTGCGGGCCAAAATATCATCCGCATGGTGGCATCCAGGCTTCCACCACCAAGAGCAGGATTACCACCGCCTTTGGCACCTTCCATTCCTCCGGGATGTAGTGATTCGACGAGACGGGGTAAAATCATTATTAACGGTATATAAATGAAATAGGCGAAAATGTTATATACCGAAGAAACTCTTGCGCGTTTATCCATATCCGTCATAGATCCGCGTAAAACGATATAAGCTAAATAGATTAAAACAGCGATGGCCGCGGCAATTTGTTTGGGATCCATACTCCAGAATTCGCCCCAGGTATATTTTGCCCATATTGAGCCAGTTACTAATCCAAGTACACCAAAAATAATTCCCGTTTTTGCTAATTCCACGGCATAAATATCATACTTAAGGTTTTGGGTTCTGAGATAAGCGATGGAATAACCTAAAGAGAGAGAGAGCAATCCCATTTGGCCAAACCACATGGGAACATGAAAAAAGAAATTACGGATAGTCTGATTAAGATTGCCGATAATAGGAACTTTTATCAGAAAGCCAGCAGTAAAGGTTAGAAACAGAAATAAGATACACAATATCTTCCACCACTTTAATTTCATGAAATTATAATTTTTTTTGTAAAGCCGCTATCAACTTTTATGGAGCAAAATTAGAGGTAATTATTTAATAAATAAATTGTTTGGAAGTTTTAGATTGAAGTTAGTTTGTTTTAAAAATTTAAAATGGAAAAGGAAGATTAGGTAAAATTTAAAATCTAAAAATATCATCTTAAAAATCACTCCTTAATCTTTCCATAAGAAAGGAAATAACACCACCGCCAAAACCACCACCAGCGCATCCAATCCTGCTAATAGAAGAGATATCTGTAAAAGCGCCCCTTCCCTGAAAATTTCTCCGAATGCAGATTTGGAAAGCCGTATCAGCAATAATAACTGAGGAATGATAAGCGGAAAACCCAATATGGCCATGATGGCTGCGTTCTGTTGCGCCTTAGCCGCAATGGCCGACATTAAAGTAAATACAAGACTTAAACTAAATCCGCCAAGACAGGCAATACCAATGAATTGAAATGGGTTCATTATGGGGTTGCCCAGTAAAAACCTGAATAATAAAAGGCTGGCCAAAACCATTAAAAGCATAATGATCACACTATAAATCAATTTGCCTATAATAAAATTAACGGGGCTGGTGATGGAAAAAAAATAAAGCATCCGGCCTTTGCTTTCCTGCAAAAAACTTTTGGCCACCGCATTTACACAAACGAATAATTGTATCATCCAGAATAATCCATTGTAAACAGTACTATCCGGCTGGCCCATCGCCAGATACAAAACAAAAATGGTGGAAACCACATAAAGCAGTATTCCAAAAAAAGTATGTTGCTGACGAAGTTCCAGCAGGAAGTCTTTTTTTAGTAGGGTGATGATTTTTGACAAAGGTTTCAGGTATGAGGTTTAGGTTTTATTCAATCAAGCCTAATAGTAAAAAAATACAAATCTTGTTGGTCAATAAAAAAAAATTGAATTAAAAAGAAAGGCACCAAGAAAGTAGAGTTTCAATATTGTTTAGGCTCCATGCTTGTATGCCGTATTCGAATTATAAAGACTTCTCTATAATTTGCGTAGTAAACAATACGATATTTCAGAACTTCAAAATATAAATAACTCCCATCATTATTTTTCTTGCAAGGGTCTTTTCGATGGATTACCTTGTCATCTCTTAGTTAATTTATCTTATTAATTATCCTTATTTTACTTTTTCTGCTTTTTGATCGGAGTCCTTACGAATATATTCAATTGACTCTGACCTTCCATTTAAAAAAGCTTTCAGCATCTGAATCACGGACTTCTTTACCTGCTCATTTAATTGGGCAAAATAATTGAACATTTTCTTTTCCAATATATTTTCCATTCTGTCTATGTTTATACAAATTTACTTTTAAAAAAATGAAATGCAAATAGTAGAAAACTATCAGTAACAGATACGAAACCAACCACTTTATCAATTGATTACTTAATCAGTTATCTATCCATTGCCGCACAAATTCTACACCTCGGCTCATAAATATCTTTTTCACCCAATAGAACCTGTCCGCCGGTATTTATTTTTCTATAGCTCACATGGGCAATGTTGCCGCAGACCACACAGATCGCATGTAGTTTGGTAATGTAATCCGCCACTGCCAGCAGGTTCGGCATCTGGCCAAAAGGCTTTCCCTGGTAATCCATATCCAGCCCGGCCACTATCACTCGCATGCCTTTCAGGGCAAGTGTTTCGCACACATTGGCTATTTCTTCGTCAAAAAATTGCGCCTCATCAATTCCCACCACATCCACATCCTGGGCAAGCAATAAAATAGTTTGCGAATTATCTATAGGTGTCGAATTTATTTTATTTTCATCATGGCTTACAATTTTTGTTTCATCATACCTCGTGTCCACAGCGGGTTTAAATATCTCTGATTTTAAGTTCGCAATTTCCACCCTTTTTAGCCTGCGAATCAATTCTTCGGTTTTGCCGCTAAACATACTTCCGCAGATCACCTCTATCCATCCCCGTCTTCCACCTCTCAAATTAGGTTCAATGAACATTTTTTGTATTTAATTTTGATTTCAATTTGTAACTTAGCCCCGATTGCAAGGTTAAAATGATTTTTCGTTAAATCAAAAACAAACATTTTATTTCCTGATTTTTTATAAATCTTTTTTACATTATCTATCATGGAAAGAGTGTCCACACTCCTGAAAAAATTACAAAAGCAACTTGATGATAACTCATCCGCGGAGCAAATGTTGCATACCACACAAATTTTACAGGCAGAATTAATGACCCATCTGGGAAAATATCCCATTCGGAAATTTGATAAAGTAGCGGTAGTAATGCCCGTAGCTTTTATTCAAAAAACAGAAATTACTGAAGACGAAAATAAATCTTCTGAAGAAAAAGTAATTGAAGTGCTGCAGGTAGATGAAAAAGAAATTGAGCAGGAACTTGAGCAAATAAAAAGAAATGCAGAAGCGGTAAACGCAATGGGCGCGCATACGCGGCCACAATTTCTTTATGATCCTATTGAAGAAGTGCCCACCCTTTCTCACCAGGACCCTGTACCTGAAAATGAGAGATCCAGAAATGAATTACCTTTTGATTATCCCGAATCGCTGAACGACCGCCTTAAAGAAGTAAAGATTGAACTTTCCCAATCCTTAACTTCCGCACCCATAAAAGATTTGAAAAAAGCAATTGGCATAAATGATCGTTTCCTTTTTATTAATGAATTGTTTCGGGGTGATGAAGCCATGTATGAGCGGAGTATAAAAACGATTCAGAATTTTTCTATTTATGCGGAAGCAGAATTCTGGATAAGAAGAGAATTGAAAGTGAAAATTGGTTGGCTGGATACAGATCCCGTTGTAAAGCAATTTGATCAATTGGTGAAAAGAAGATTTGCAGGAGTATAAAAGACCTCACAATTTCAGAAAGTTTTATACCTAACAAAAGAAAGTTTCGAGATCAATTACCCATTATCTGCTTTTACTAATTCTTAATTTTTATCTTTGCCCCTCACCTACTGTTGAAAAACAGCAAATTTCTTCTCATGAGTCAGCAACCCTTTCAAAAATTCATTAATCCCAAAAACAACGCTGCTATTAAGGAAAAGCATAAGCAGGAAAAAAAAATTGCCAAGAAGCAAAAGGCCGCGGCCATAGAAAAACACTTCGAAGACAAGCGGGCTGCTCGTTTCAAGGGTTTTGAAAATAAGCCATCAACGGATACAAAGCCTGATAAAAGACAAAAGTATCCTCAAAAAAAAGAGGCTGCTCCATCAAAATCTTCTACTGGCCCCACAGAAATTAAAAAGAAACAGATCCCCGGCGAAATGCCCCTAAATAAATTTTTGGCACATTGCGGCGTTACTTCACGCAGAGATGCGGTTACCCTGGTTATAGAAGGAAAAGTTTCTGTAAATAAAAAAATAATCACACAGCCTGCTTTTAAAGTAAATGAAAAAGATGATGTGTTTTACAATGGAAAGAAATTGTATGTAACCAAAAACCTGGTCTATATTTTATTAAACAAACCCAAGGATTACATCACCACCACCGACGATCCGCAAAACAGGAAAACCGTTTTACAACTTACTAAAAACGCAACTGATCAAAGGATATATCCTGTAGGAAGGCTGGACAGAAATACTTCCGGCGTGTTACTGCTGACTAACGATGGAGATCTTACACAAGAACTTACTCACCCAAGTTTCAATATAAAAAAAGTTTATGAAGTTAAACTGGATAAGCCTTTAACCAAAGCTGATTTTGAAAAAATATTAAATGGCTTACGATTGGAAGATGGTGAAATTTTTGCCGATGCCCTCGCTTATGCCGATAATAAAGACAAATCGGTAATAGGCATTGAATTGCACAGCGGGCGCAACAGAATCGTCCGCAGAATTTTTGAGCATTTGGGTTATGATGTAAAAGGATTAGATAGGGTGATGTATGCTAATCTTACCAAAAAAAATGTAGAGCGCGGCAGATGGCGTTACCTCAACGAAAAAGAAGTACGTTTACTCAAATACATGAACAAGCAAAAAAACATCAGCGGCGCAGGCGTTAATAAGAAAAAACCACCGGTAAAAGAATCTCAAAATAAATAGTAGTGAAAGGATTTTCGATCATTTTTGAAAACGATGATTTTATAGCTGTGGACAAAGTCCCGGGAATGCTTACCATACCGGACAGGCATGATGAGACGCAGTTATCATTGTACAAATTATTAACACAGAAATATGGCAAAATATTTATTGTTCATCGCCTGGACCGCGACACCAGCGGATTAATTCTTTTTGCAAAAAATGAGCTTACTCATAAATATCTTTCACAATTATTTGAACAAAGAAATATCGAAAAAAATTATCTCGGAATTGTTCGCGGAAGTATGCCGGATAAAAAAGGTTCTATCAATGAACCCATTGCGGAACATCCTTTTCATAAAGGAGAAATGACGATAAGTAAAAAAGGAAAGCCCTCATTAACCGATTATGAAGTGTTGGAAGATTATGGAATTTACTCGTTGGTTCATTTTGATATTCACAGCGGCAGGACGCACCAGATAAGGGTACATACCAAATCTATCGGGCACCCTATTATTTGCGATACAGTTTACGGAGACGGCAAATCCATTCTTCTTTCTTCTTTTAAAAAGAAGTACAAGCTCAGCCAGCATGACCTGGAAGAAAGGCCGATCATAAGCAGGCTGGCATTGCATTCGCACGGCTTACGCTTTAAGGATATTCATCAGAAAGATTTTTCTATAGAAGCGCCTTTGCCGAAAGATATGAAAGCACTTTTGCAGCAATTGAAGAAGAACAGGAGATGAATGATCTTATTTTTAATTAACTTTAGATAAGGTCAAAAAAAAATAAAAGCTGATGCCAACAATCCTTAATAAAAATGGATTTCGTTTCTTTTTTTACGTTAATGACCATTACCCCATGCATATTCATGTAGAAAAAGATGACAAAACGGCTAAGTTCAATCTTGAGTTTGTTGAACTTGTGCGTTCAAATAAGTTCAATGCAAACGAGTTGAAAAATATACGTAAATTAGTTGAAGAAAATATTGAATTATTCAAAAATAAATGGAAGGAATTTTATGACAATAACTAAATCTTATAACGCCATTGACTTATACTTTGCCGACAATAAAATGATCATTTATATAGAAGATGGCAGAGAACTATCCATCCCTTTAGAATGGTTTCCGAAATTAAGAGACGCAACATCTGAACAGCTTAAAAAATGGCGTTTAATCGGAAATGGGGAAGGCATTCATTGGGATGAGATTGATGAAGACATCCTGATTGAAAATTTATTGAATTAACTATTATCTTCTACCAAGATCCGCAGCCATTCATACTTTTACAATACCATCTATTCGCTGGCGAAGAATAAAAATCCTCATTAAAAACAGTAGTATAAAGAAATCAAAAGCTTTCTATAACCCCTACCGCAACTGTGTTATTGGTAAACTCATCTATTAAAATAAACGAACCATTGTGTGGGTTGGATTGATAAGTATCTACAAAAACAGGTTTTGCAGTTTTAATAAAAACTTTGCCGATGTCGTTGAGATGCAGCTCATCCACATTCGTCTTTTCTTCCATTGTTTTTATATCAAGTACTTTTTGCAACTCAACTAATTTTGCTTTAACCCTGTTTACATTATGCTGAAGAAAAAAAGATTTACCAACAGTTAGAGATTGCTCGTCCATCCAGCTTAATGTTGCCGTAAAGGAAGTAACCTGGTGATACGCCGACGCAGCATCCACAATCATACTTCCTCTGCTTACATCCACATCATCTTCAAATTCCACAACAATACTTTCTCCTGCAAATGCTTTTTCCACCTGCTTTTCAGCTAAGTGCACCGATTTAATGATGGATTCTTTTAAAGTTGGCAACACTACTATCTTTTCGCCTTTGTGTAAGGTCCCCGTTTTTAACTGGCCCGCATATCCCCTGAAATCAGGATGCTCTTCATCGTGTGGCCGTATCACATATTGCACCGGGAATCTTAATGGTAATATTTTTTCTTTGGAACGTATGGGAAGCTCTTCCAAATGTTGTAGCAACGATGATCCCTTGTACCAATTCATTCTTTCAGGAATAGTTACTACATTGTCTCCATCCTTAGCCACGAGAGGTATAAAATGCAATTCACCGGTGTAACCAATTTTTTTTGCAAGCGATTTTAATTCATCTTTTATATTCAAAAAAACAGCTTCATCAAAATCCACCAGGTCCATTTTATTTACACACACAAAAACCGCTTCAATTCTTAATAAAGAGGAAATGAATAAATGCCTCCGCGTTTGCTCAATAATTCCATGTCTTGCGTCTATCAAAACTACAGACACATCGGCGGTGGAAGCGCCTGTAATCATGTTCCTGGTATATTCCACATGCCCCGGCGTATCAGAGATAATGTATTTACGGTGTGGGGTTGAAAAATAAATATGCGCCACATCAATAGTGATGCCCTGTTCTCTTTCCGCCATCAATCCATCAGTCAATAATGACAAATCCGTAAAGTCAAGGCCTTTGCGTTTACTCGTTATGGTTATGGCTTCCAGTTTATCTTTTGTGAGCGATTTGGTATCATAAAGTAACCGGCCAATCAAAGTACTTTTTCCATCATCCACACTTCCTGCGGTGGCAATTCTTAATACATCCATTTATTCCGTTTAAAATTCTTTTATTAAAATGCGGGGAATTATTTTCAGTAAAACTTCTTTGTAAACTAAAAATAGCCTACCTGTTTTCTTTTTTCCATAGCTGCCTCCGAGCGTTTATCGTCAATGCGGGCACCTCTTTCAGAAATAGTGGCGCCAATTATTTCATCAATCACGCTATCTAAGGTATCCGCTTCAGACAATACTGCTGCAGTACAGGTCATATCACCCACGGTTCTAAATCTCACTTTTTCTTTATATGGAACTTCATCTTCACTCGTATTTAAAAAGCAGGAATAAGGCCAGTACAAACCATCACGCGAAATAATTTCTCTTTCATGCGCAAAGTAAATAGAGGGTATCTCCAGTTTTTCCTCACGGATATAATTCCATACATCTAATTCTGTCCAGTTTGAAATAGGAAACACGCGAACATTTTCTCCAACATGTATGCGGCCATTCAGCATCTCAAATAATTCAGGGCGTTGTTTCTTTGCATCCCACTGACCAAAATCATCCCTCACAGAAAAGATTCTTTCCTTGGCCCTGGCCTTTTCTTCATCTCTCCTGGCGCCGCCAATACAAGCATCAAATTTAAATTCTGCAATAGCATCAAGCAACGTAACCGTTTGTAAAATATTACGGCTTGCATACTTCCCTTTTTCTTCTTTGGCTTTTCCTTTGTCAATAGAATCCTGCACGCAACGAACTATCAGCCGCATGTCTTTTTCCTTCACCAGCCAATCTCTGAATTCAATGGTTTCAGAAAAATTATGCCCCGTATCAATATGCAACATTGGGAAAGGAACCTTCGCGGGATAGAAAGCCTTCTTTGCGAGGTGTACCATGGTGATGGAGTCCTTTCCTCCGGAAAAAAGTAATACTGGATTTTCAAATTGGGCAGCCACTTCTCGCATTATGTATATGGCTTCGTGCTCAAGTTCGCGTGGAAAATAATTTTTCGTTTTATTCATTCTCTGGTTATTTTTCAATGTGTAATCCGCATTCTTTTTGTGAGGCTTCCCACCACCAGCGGCCCGCTCTGGCATCTTCTCCGGGCTCTATGGCACGGGTACAAGGGGCGCATCCAATGCTTACGAAACCTTTGTCGTGTAAAGGATTATAGGGAACCGAATTGGTATTAATGTATTCCATCACTTCTTCGTAACTCAAGTTCAGCAAAGGATTGTATTTGTATAAATTTTTTTCAGGCAACCATTTTATTACATGAAGGCTTTTACGAACGGCTGTTTGAGAAGACCGCAAACCCGTTACCCAGACAGACGCCCCGGATAACGCCCGGTTCAGTGGTTCCACTTTTCGGATATGGCAACACAGTTTCCTTTCCTCCACGGAATTATAAAATAAATTGATCCCGTTTTTATTTACCATTTCTTCCACAGCATCCGCCTTAGGAAAATAAATTTCAATCCTTCTTTTATAACAGGCTTCTGTTTTTTCTATCAGTTCATAAGTTTCATTAAACAGTCTTCCTGTGTCGAGCGTGAAAACAGATATATCAATATTATGGCGCGAAATGAGATCCATGAGCACCTGGTCTTCCTGCCCTAATGAAGAAGAAAATTTCACTTTGCCCGGAAATAATTCCGCCACCTTTTTTAATCCTTCTGCAGCATAAACAGGATT
>JBDSOE010000266.1:0-14724 GCA_039915005.1 Ginsengibacter sp. | reverse complement strand
TATAGATGATGTGCTCTACACCGGAAGAACCATCCGCGCCGCATTAGATGCATTATTATCTTTTGGTCGTCCCAAAAAAGTAGAACTTTGTGTTTTAATCAACCGCCGCTATAGCCGTGAGCTTCCCATTCAGCCTGATTATTGTGGAAAATCTATTGACTCTATTATATCCCAGAAAGTAAAAGTAGAATGGGATAAGTAAGAAGTGAATTTGTATTGAGTTAATTTACCGGGCTAATTTTTATTTCAACTTCACGGTTCCGTATATTGCAGATTAAAAATCGGCAGTTACAAAATCCTTCATGCCTCCGGCATTGGCAGAAAGTTTCGACAAGGAAAGACAATTTGAGATTCATTTACTAATTTGGGTTTTGAAAAAGTTTCTATAATCCGGGTACTTAATTTGCATATTTTATTTTTCCTTTTTGCTCAATTAATTTTTTCCTTTAGCTTTGACCTTTAATGCAACTTTCCACCAAACATCTCCTCGGCATTAAAGAATTACTACTCAGTGATATTGAATTAATTCTTTCTACAGCCCAACAATTTAAAGAAGTATTACAAAGACCCATAAAAAAAGTTCCGTCGTTGCGCGATACTACCATCGTAAATTTATTTTACGAAAATTCCACGCGCACGAGGATCTCTTTTGAGCTGGCCGAGAAAAGGCTGAGTGCCGATACACTTAATTTTTCCGCTTCCAATTCTTCAGTATCCAAAGGAGAAACTTTATTAGATACCGTAAATAATATCCTTTCCATGAAGGTGGATATGGTAGTAATGCGGCATAGCGCCAGCGGAGCGCCACATTTTTTGGCCAAACATATTCCTGTCGCTATAGTAAACGCCGGCGATGGAATTAATGAACATCCTACCCAGGCATTGCTGGATGCTTTTTCTATAAAAGAAAAGTTGGGGAAATTAGAGGGAAAGAAAATCGTAATAGTCGGAGATATTCTTCATTCCAGGGTGGCGCTCAGCAATATTTATTTATTAAAAAAGGCAGGAGCCGAGGTGATGGTGGCCGGACCGCCTACTTTGATACCGAAATATATAAGTCGCGCTTTTGATATTCGCGTGGAATACAATCTGAAAAAAGCGTTGGAATGGTGCGACGTAGCCAATATTCTCAGAATACAGTTGGAAAGACAAAATCAGGTTTTATTTTCTTCTTTAAGAGAATACAACCTTGCTTATGGCGTTAATAAAAAATTATTAGACAGCCTTGGAAAAGAAATTGCGATTATGCATCCCGGGCCTATCAACAGAGGAGTAGAAATGGACAGCGACGTAGCGGATTCCAAACAATCAATAATTCTGCAGCAGGTAGAAAATGGTGTGGCAATAAGAATGGCTGTATTATATTTACTGAGTAATAAACAAAATTTTAATTAGGCTTTTATCTTCAATTAAAACACCGGTTTTTTATGGAAAGAATTTGCTTATTCCCCGGAACCTTTGACCCTGTTACGTTTGGCCATACAGATATTATTGACCGGGCGCTTCCCTTATTTGATAAATTATATATCGGCCTTGGAAGAAACAGTAGTAAAGTGCCCATGTTTTCAGAAGAACAAAGATTGGAGTGGCTCCAGTCAATTTACAAAAATGAGCCTAAGATTGGCGTACTTGCCTATGATGGCCTTACGGTGGATTGTTGTAAAAACGTTGGCGCTAATTTTATTTTGAGAGGGATTCGCTACGTAAATGATTTCGAATACGAAAAAGCAATTGCCGATATGAACCGGAGTTTAGAAAACAGCGTGGAATCCATTTTCTTAACCTGTCTTCCAAAATATACTTCTATAGCCAGCACACTAATCAGAGATGTACTTCGAAATGGAGGAGATATTTCTCAGTTTTTACCGGATGTGGTGAACAGGACGTTGAAAGTAAATGGTTAGATCTAGTAAAAAACTGAAGACCAAAACAATTAATTCTTAATTCTTAATTCCAAATTGACAATGTCTATCTGGTTCAAAAAAAATATTACTCTTGATGCAATCAGCCAATATGGTAAGAATACCATGCCTGAATTCCTGGGCCTGAAATGGGTAGAAATCGGCGATGATTTTTTAAAATTATCAATGCCGGTAAATGCTTCCACTAGGCAACCTTATGGCTTCTTACACGGCGGCGCATCGTGCGTGCTTGCGGAAACGATTGGTAGCGTGGGTTCTGCGTTGGTAATTGATATGGAAAAACAGTATTGCGTAGGGATTGAAATAAATGCCAATCATTTAAGAAGCGTAAAGGAGGGCATAGTTACCGCTACAGCCACACCCTTTCATTTAGGAAAATCAACGCATGTGTGGGATATTAAAATCTATGACGATAAAGAAAAATTGTTTTGTGTAAGCAGATTGACCGTAGCCATTCTTCCGTTGAAAAAATAGTTACACGAATTTGAGGCACTAATTTCACGAATTTGGTTATTAATATAAGAGGAGACACTTCGATAAACCACAGATATTCTGAAGTTTTATTTCCTATTTATAAGGAGTAGATGTAATTGCCGTTTGGACGGAAAGCAACAATGAATGTGTGTATTGGAGAGTGCTAAAAAAGTGCCTTACAGATAAAGGAAAAGAAACCGTTACAAATTGTAACGCTTTGAAAATGCTTGCTGTTGATGGTAAGGTAAGACTGACAGATGTTGCTGATACCGGGCAATTATTCCGGTTGATACAGTAAAGCGATTAAAGAAACGAGCATTCAACCATGCTTTAATACCTCAACAATCGTAGGAAAAGTATTCAAAAGATATTTTTTAAAATCTTCTTTTTTTGCCCAAATAATTTCAGTGATATCTTCTTCAGTTTGGGGAATCAATTTTTCATCGCCAGTCGCCTTCATAGAGTACCAATGAGATTCCTTTAAAATAGGCTTTCCAAATTCTATATAAGTATGATAGGTAATTCCAAGAAGTTTTCCAACCTCCAATTGCTGCAAGCCTGTTTCCTCCTCCACTTCTCTTTTGGCACATTGTTCAATAGTTTCATTTTCTTCTAATTTCCCTTTGGGAAGATCCCATTTGCCTCTTCTGAAAATCAATAATATTTCTCCTGCTTTATTTTTTACCAATCCCCCACCCGCCTTTATTAAAGTAAAATGTTTGAAAAATCCGGCTTTCAATCTTGCAAAATCTTCATCGAATATGATTCCCGCGTGAAACTGAGGTTTGTTTATTTCATGCAATAATGAATTGATGGCAGCAGTTGAAAGCTCATCTATATAGACCGATTCCGGATGATGCCGATATTCATTAATTTCCGCTGTGATCTCGTTACATAAAAAAACAGGCTTATCACCAAAGTAAATTGTTAAGTAGCTCATACGTGTTTATTATCTTCGCAGCATGACCGATAAAATAGCAATTGCTGAAAAGCTTCTACAAATTAATGCAATTAAATTGAGTGTGCATGAACCTTTTACATGGGCCAGCGGCTGGAAAAGCCCTATTTATTGCGACAATCGTAAAACTCTTTCTTTCCCTTTTATACGTGATTTTATTAAATCTGAAATGTGTAACGTCATTTTTCAATCCTTTAAAAACGCAGATATGATTGCGGGAGTGGCCACTGCCGGTATCCCCTGGGGCGCAATGGCCGCAGACCAGTTAAAACTTCCTTATATTTATGTACGGCCAAAACCCAAGGAGCACGGCCTTGGAAATCAAATTGAAGGTTTCTATGAAGCAGGAAAAAAAGTAGTGGTTATAGAGGATTTAATTTCTACTGGCAAAAGCAGTTTACTGGTAGTGGATGTTTTAAAAAAAGCCGGAATGGAAATAGAAGGAATGGTTTCCATTTTTAATTATGGATTTTATGAAGCTAAAAATGCATTTAAGAAGTATAATCTTACACTGACATCATTGACAGATTATGACTCTTTGATATCAGTGGCTATAAGGCAAAATAAAATTTCAGAAAGTGATCAAAACATACTGTTAAGCTGGAGAAAGGATCCGGCTCATTGGAATCAAAATTCTTAAATTCGTATAAAGAAAGCAGCTATGAAAACCCTTATTCTTTCAATTATTGCTTTAACAACATTCTCAGGTATTTCTGTTGCTCAGAAAAAAGCGGTTCAAAAAGCGGTCATCAGCACTGCGGGTGTACAGGACGAAGCCTGTAAAACCCGTATCGAAAATTTTCTCGTACATGAATATGGGGTTTCTACCGTAAAAGCTGACTATAGAAAACATACCGTAACGGTGCAATGGTACACCGATAGAACCAACATTGAAAATATTAAAACATCTTTGGCTAATATGGGTTACGACGCGGATGATGTAAGTGCAGAGCCTGATGCATATAAACGACTCCCCAAAACGTGTCAGCATATTGTTAAAGAAAAATAACTTCTTTCAGGAAACCCATTGTGAAATAACAATTACAGCAAATCCTCTTTATAAACACATCAACATGTCCCCACATGGGTTTATAATTACAGGTAATCAACTTCATTTTATTTTTTAAAACATCGAAAAAGTCTGCTTTGTTTCATAATTTATGGGGAAACTCATAAATACATTTCCCTTTCCCACTTTTACTTTTCCAGATAAACGAACCAAAACTTCTTTTCCGATAAGGGTGTTCCACGCATTCTTAAATGCATTCTGCATATCCACTTTAAATTTTACGGGCACTAAAAAAGTGTTTTTTCTCGGAATGCTGATTAGCGTATCGGTAGCGCTATGCCCAAGCAAATTTCCATTAATGAAAATATCCAGATCCGTGTTCTTTAATTGCATTCCAAAATTATTGGGATTATAATATTCCAGATCCAGAGTAACAGTAGAATTATTGAAGCCTAAACTCTCGACAGAGAAATTATGATAAGTTTTGTATTCCAAAGCCTTAGGGGAGGAGCATGACAGAAATGCCATTATTACAAATCCTAAAAAACAGTAGCTAATTTTCATTTTTCAAAAATTAATTAGAAGGAGCCAACAAAGGTAAGAATCTTCGCGCTAATTGGTTTAGCATTAATGAAAAAAGGGAAGGTTAAATGATGGCTAATTTAAATAGTATTATATTATTAGTTTCAAAGAAATGATTATTAGTCAATTGTAATAATTAATAACTATTTTAAAAGATATAATAAGCAAGAATTTAACCGTAATATTCTACTTATCGTGTAAAAATATATTCTGCTGAAATATTGGCATACAAAATTAGATATATAGTTGATTATTAAAAGATTAATATCAATATCTTAATTAAAATTTTATATAAGTTTACAATTGCTATTAATTTTAATATCAATAGGCAACTTTGAGAGTAAAAAGTTTATTATATTTAGAATAAAGAGATTATAATATTGTTTTTTCGGTAAGTGAAACTCTATCAGGCAAAATGACAGTTAATAAAAAAATAGATTCACCAGGATTGAATAAATAAGCAGAAATTAATAGTTATCAAAAAATTATAGAAAATATAATCTAATCTTTTAACTAAAATTAAATTTAAGTGAACATATGTATTGAGATAATAGAATTGTATTGGAAAATATCTAAAACAACAAGGACAGTAATTTTACGGTATTGCAAATTCCGAAATTACACTTTATGTTTGCACCATAATTGTGAAAGTCGTTTACCTCTTCCTTCATTTTTATTTGGATTAATCCTCGTTCCTCGAAAAATCATAAATTGATTTTTAAACCCTCAAACACAAGGAATGAACCGAAACTTTACCTACAAGTATAAATCTTACCCGCTCCTTCTTACATTTTTTTGGCCTATTAAAATTTTCCTGGGAAATGGTATTACCTGGGATCCTAATTTTAGCTACCAATGAGTAAAACAACATAAGCGAATTAAAAAACTGCTTTAGGTAAGGAGTTTCTATTCCAAAAAAACAAATGAGCAATCTTATTTGTTTCTCAAATCCAAATTTTATTAAAGCCCGAATCTCAATATTCATTGTTTTAAATAATCTTAAAAATTATACAATGAAAAAATATATGCTATTCAGGTACACGTTTGTAATATTTTTTGCCGCCTGCTCATTAGCAAGCGCTGCACAAAACCAACAGTCAAACATCAACATTGTTGATTTTAATGTTGCGAAGGTTCAAAATAAAGTGAGTATTAACTGGTCAACCGATCATACAACACCGACCAATTATTTTGAAGTTGAAAGGAGTAATGATGGTAAAAGTTTTAAGACTATCGCCTATATTTTAGGAGCAGATCCTTCTAAAAAAGATTGTGACTGCTACGAAAGTTTTGATAAAATCATTACCGCTAAAAAGGAATCCTATTATCGTTTAAAGCATGTTGATAAAGACGGATTTGTTGAATTTAGTGAAGTAAGAATGCTTGCTTTAAATAAATAAATTAAAAATATTCAACTCGTTTTCTTTGGGGGTTACAGAACCAGATTGGTTCTTAACGAAAGCCGCATTTCTATGCGGCTTTTTGTGGATCTTCAAAGGATGATGAATATTTGAATTGCCGGCTTTGTAGATATGGTCTATTCGCGTAGAAAAGTTACCAGCCTTGATTTTAAATTAGAATTATTGATAAGAGTATTAAAGGATATTAACACGCCCACGCGCCTTTTCTTATAACAAAAGAAGTTACTACTAAAGAACTTTCGAAGGATAAATATGATTGAACTCATTACCCAATTGTAATTCAAAAGTCAGAAAGGAACAATAAACCGATTATATCTCTTGCTAAAAATTTTTAGAATAGTTTAGCTATTTTTAGATGATTTATTTTCAATAATCTATCATCAAAATTAAACGAAAACCCAGATGCTGAATCTTTAAATGATCTTTTCAGTTTTCCGGATTGATCCGAAGCCAAGCGGGCCTCACGTTGATTTAGTAAGGTCGCTCCTACCGTTCTTAAAGAATCCAGCATCAACTTTTGAGTTTGCATTTCCTGTACAAATTTTAAGGCATCAAATTGTTTCTTGTCAATTTTTAATTTTGAAATACCCTTAATGGCAATCCTAATTTCAGCCTGCACTTTTTTGGGAAGTCCTTCTATGTTTATATTGGATATACTTTTGTGAATGTCTATCTGAACTTTTTCCCAATCAACTGTATTGATCTCTTTATAAGCTTGTTCAATAGCCTCATTTATTTGATTGTAATCAATATTTACACTCAGATTTTTGACAGGAACATCAGTAAATTCTTCCAATGTCAATACATGAGTATGGTGCTTTTGGTGTTCCGCAGGTGGTGCCACTTCTGTGGTTACTTCTGCTCCATACAAAGTAATATTATCAATTTTATTTTCCTGTCTATTTCTTTCGGTACTTTTTTTATTGTTATCCGATTCTGCTGTTTTGATATTACTGATGGCCGTTAAACTTTTATTTTCAAAAATTACATCCGATTTTGGTAAATTGAAAATACGCGTATCGTTCTTTACCAACAACATTTTTTTCCTTCCATTTTTTAGAGTTGAAGGCAAAAGGTAGGCAAAAGAAAAAAGCAATGCAGTAGTAATCAAAAGCGTAAATAATCTGTGGCTATAATTAAAAGAAACTGAATTGGTAGCCCCCATAATCCTTTTAATGCGGGATAGCAATTGCTTTCTGCCGGAGACCGCACCTAAAGCAAATGAGAGATTGTTTTTACGCGATTGCTCCAATTGCAATAATGCAGAGGCATAAGAGTGTGCATCATATTGGTACTGCAGAACAAAATCATCACAGCAGTTCTCTCTTTCTCTTTTAATAATTTTTATAAAAAGAACTATAAACGGATTGAAGAATAAGATCGTTTCAATAACGGTAATTATCAGGTTCACGAAGTAATCATTTCTTTTGATATGCGATAACTCATGCAAGATGATTGCCTCTAACTGGGAAGCCGTTAAATGATTGACGGATGCAAGCGGAATCAGAATTATGTGTTTTATAAAGCCAATGGTAGCGGGTACATCAACATGGTTGGAAAGCCATATTTCTATTTTCATTCTAATCCCAATTTGTGCGGCTGCCTTCCTGGAAAATATTTCTAAATGAGATGGCGGATTGATGAGATTCTTATTACTGATAAAATAAACATTTCCGTAGGCAAGAAATAATTTTATCATTAAAAATAATAACAGGAAAATATAAGCAACAGAAAGATAGGGAAGAATACTACCGGCATACAAAATAAATTCGCGAACCGGAGAAACAGAGTTTGCCCGCATTGCACCAAAACCATGATCACCCGAAATTACAGCGAAGGTTTTGCCGGGGAGAAACAGTTTAGAAATAAAAGTGCCGATAAACCAGATAAATGAACAGAAAATAAACAACAAGCTTACATTATGTTTAATTTTTGCACTTATGTTTTTGTAAAAAATCAGGGTGGCTTCGTAAAGCAGGTATAAGATGCAGCTCTGCCATAAACTATCCAGGATGGCACTGCCAAGGGCGCTCAAAAAAATAGAATGCTGTAGGAATGAGAGATCCATTTACCTGTTTTTTAAATCATCCAAATATTTTTGAATTTCATCCAGTTCACTTTTCGATGCTTTTTGATTTCCTAAAGCCTGCAAAACCAATTGCGTGGAAGAACCGGCAAACAGGCCACTGATCATTTTATCCAAAAACTGTTTTTGAGTTTTTTTTCTGCTGATGGCAGCCTTATAAATATGAGTTTTTGCCCTGTCGTCCCTGGTTACAATTCCTTTTTCAAACATGATTTGCATCAGTTTCAATGTAGTAGTATAACCGGATGTTTTGGTTTTTGAAAGTTCTTCATGCACTTCACGAACCGTAGCTGCTTCCCGTTGCCACAGAATTTGCAGTATTTCCAGTTCACTTCCTGTAGGTTTCATTTTTGATGTAATAGACATGGTTACGATTTAATTCGTAAGCAAAATACGATTTAATTCGTAACAGGAAAAATCTTTTTGGCCAATGAATATTATACGGGTGCAATTTTGTAATTTTCAAAATTGGTTATCAGTTATAAAAAAAGAAATGAACAAAGAAGAAATTAAATTTGAAATAACCGTTTGCGACTCTATTGAAGAATTGAGCCCTAATGATGCTTATTTACTAAGTGAAGCGCGTGCTGTTACGCAGTTTGCTTATGCACCCTATTCCCATTTTAATGTTGGAGCTTTTGCTAAATTGGTTAATGGGGAAACGGTAAGCGGCACCAACCAGGAAAATGCATCTTATCCGGCAGGTATCTGTGCGGAAAGGACTTTACTTTCAACCGCTTCTTCTCTATTTCCAGGAATTGGAATTGATACCATTGCCATTTCTTACAATAACCTAAATGGTAAAAGCGACAGCCCCGCAAGTCCTTGCGGAATTTGCCGCCAATCATTTGTTGAATTTCAACAAAGGACCCAGCATCCGGTCCGTATTATATTAAGTGGTATGGAAGGCAAAGTCCAGATTATTGAAAACGCCATGCAATTACTTCCCCTGGTTTTTGGCGCCGATGATATGAAATAAATAGAAACGAGACGCCCTAACTATCCTGTGTTGAAATAAAATCAGAAGCAATAATTATCTTAACCTGGCAAGGGCATCTTACCTAAAGAGTGGCTGACAGCTGGATTTAATCCAGAATCTTTAAGCTCTTTTCAATAATTTTTACACAATCCAATATCTCATCTTTATTAATAATAAGAGGTGGAGCAAAACGAATGATATCGCCATGAGTGGGTTTCGCAATTAAACCATTCTTCATCAATTCTATACATAAATCCCATGCGGCATCTTCTTTTGCATGATCAATAATTATCGCATTCAATAATCCTTTTCCCCTTACTAATTTTATATGTGGAGAATTTAATTTCCTCAATTCATCTCTCAATAATTTCCCCAACACTTCGGCATTCTCAGCAAGATTTTCTTCCTTCAAAACCTCCAGTGAAGTAATGGCAACTGTACACGCAAGGGGATTACCGCCATAAGTGCTTCCATGTTCTCCGGGCTTTATGGTAAGCATAATTTCATCATCTGCAAGTACAGCGCTTACCGGCATAGTGCCCCCACTTAAGGCTTTACCAAGGATTAAAATATCAGGCCTCACCTTTTCATGATCGCAACAAAGCATTTTTCCTGTTCTGCACAATCCGGTTTGTATTTCATCTGCAATAAATAAAACATTGGCATCAGTGCAATATTGTTTTGCCTTTGAAAGATACCCATCATCAGGGACGTTTACGCCAGCCTCACCCTGTATGGGTTCTACCAAAAATCCTGCAACATTTTTATCCTTAAGCGCCGCTGCCAAAGCAGGAAGATTGTTATAAGGAATGGTTTCAAATCCGGAAAGATACGGGCCAAAATCATCTTTAGATACTGGATCCGTACTAAAAGAAATAATACCCAAAGTTCTGCCATGAAAATTGCCACTGCACACAATGATCTTGGCTTTATTGTCTTCCACTTTTTTTACCCTGTATGCCCAATGCCTGCAAAGTTTCAATGCAGTCTCCACCGCCTCTGCACCCGTGTTCATTGGCAATACTTTATCATAACCAAAATATTGGGTAATATATTTAGCGAAAACAGAAAGCGCTTCACTATGAAATGCCCGGCTGGTAAGCGTTAATTTCTGTGCCTGTTTTATTAATGTTTTAATTATTTTAGGATGGCAATGACCCTGGTTCACGGCCGAATAGGCGCTTAGAAAATCATAATACTTTTTGCCTTCCACGTCCCACACAAAAATACCTTTTCCCTCTTTTAATACCACAGGAAGAGGATGATAATTATGAGCGCCAAATTCTTTTTCGAGTTCTATAAAATGATCCGTTTGTGTAGCGGTTGATGATATTGACATACAATAAAAATTAAAAAAATGAAGTGAAATGATAATAGGGAAAGAAAGGAAGGGGCAATATGGTTAACACTTGTGATCTAAGAAATCAAGATTCTTTGCCAGAAAAAGCGATATGTAAATAGTGTTAATCAATTCTAAATTTGAATAGCAAAGCTATCATTTATTTTTCAAATTAACCGTTAACAATTCTTCATATCCTTCAGGATGTAATTAGAATTTCCGCGCTATTCTCCTGTACTAATTTTTTATTGGCTTTATAAATCACTTTTCTTCCCATCATTAAAATAACAAAACTAATAATAGCGCACACACACATAGTAGCTGCCATGGGTACGGCGGTTTTATTATTCAATACACTTACCAAGGCAGTGGCAAGCGAGCCTATTCCTAATTGAATGGCCCCCATTAATGCAGAAGCCGTTCCGGCCTTTTTTGTAAATGGCGCCAAAGAAAGTGCGGAAGTATTTGGGAACGCGAAGCCTTGCGTACTTAAGAAAATTAAGATCAAACCGATCGTAGAATATAAGCCAAGCAAATTGAAAAACGTTCCCAAAAATAAAATAATACCGGTAATGCTTTGGCAAAATAAAGTAACGCGGGTAATTTGTTCACTACTGAATCTTCTCAATAAAATGGTATTAACCTGGCTGGCAATAATTAATCCTGTGGCAATAAAAGCGAATATCCAGCCATATTGTTTTTCGGATACATGGTATAGTTCCATGAAAACAAAAGGAGATCCTGCGATATACGCATATAAGCCAGAGGACGCAAAAGAACCTGTAAGCGCATACGTAGAAAATTGAGGCACCTTAAAAACTTCTACAAAACTTTTAATAATAGGCCTTGGAAGTAAGGAAAGAGAGGCGTCGCCTATTCTGCCATCGGGCAAGAAATAATAAAGAGCCACAAGAGTAACCAAACAAATGGAGGCAAGAATAATAAAAATAAATTGCCATCCATACATAGCAGTAACGTAGCCGCCCAGGGTTGGTGCAATAATCGGAGACACGGCAATTACCAGCATCAATAAAGAAAATATTTTTGCGTTTTCTTCTACAGGGAAAAGATCTCTTACTAATGCGCGGGCCGCCACCATGCCGGCGCAGCCACCCAGTGCCTGTACAAACCTTATCATAATTAATGCATCGGCAGTAGCCGCAAACGCACAAGCAATGGATGCCAAAAAATATACAAAGAGGCCAATGTACATCGGTTTCTTTCTCCCATATTTATCGAGCAATGGGCCATATAATAATTGGCCGATAGAAATACCTATAAAAAAACTGGACAGCGAAAGTGAAACATGCGCTACAGTAGTTTGCAGATCTTTGGCAATATCCGGAAACCCGGGCAGGTACATATCTATTGAAAAAGGGCCTAACGCAGAAAGCAATCCCAGCGTAAGTATTGTATAAAATCTTTTTCTTCCTTTCATAACATGAGGCGGCAAAACTATGAAAGCATTATTTAACAGGGGTAAAAAAATAGAACTTTAGTGATTATGCCATCTTCCTAAATTTATAAAAGTCTGTAGTCCGATTTGTATCAACAAACTTACATGTTAGTTCAAAAAATCCTACTTAAATGATTACAATCATCTCACTTCAAGATGGCTATCATGTTCTTTACGGGTCACCTCTTTTAGTTTTACAAAAAAAATAATGAAAAATATATTAGTTCCCATTGACTTTTCTGATGCTTCTTTTAACGCCATAAGTTATGCTGCTTTTCTTGCCAATGCTTTTGACAGCTATATATTGCTGGTGCATGTTTATTCTGGTACTTCCGCTTTTGAAAAACAAAATGGATCCATCGTATATGAATCCGGAAGAGAGTTAGAGGAGGCAAATGAAAAATTTTTGGAAAAAGAAATTGATGAAATTGCAAGGAAATTTACCGTAAAAATTAAGGGTATTGTAAGAAAAGGTAACCCTGTAAATATAATCACGGAAGTAGCAAAAAAAAACCATTCAGACCTTATTATAATGGGCATGAAGGGTAAAGGTGAAAGTAATTCGATCTTTGGAAGCACTACCACTGCTATGATAGATAAAACTTACATTCCTCTTTTAGTAGTTCCAAAAAAAGCCAGCTATAAAAATATTGATGCTATTACCCTGGCTTCTGATTTTAAAGATGAACAACTCCTTTTTCATTTTAAATTGCTCGAACAATTCATTACAAAATTTAATCCTTTTATTCATATCCTGAATGTTCAGAAAAAAACTTCAAACCTGACAGCCGAAATGATAGCAGGCAAAATGGGGACAGGATTAACGTGGGATAAATACAATCATTCTTTCAACATTGTAGAGAAAGATGATATTGAAGAAGGTATTAGTAAATTTCTGGAAAAACATCCTACTGATTTGCTGGTAATGGTAGCCAGGAAACATAATTTTATTAAGAAGGCTTTTGGCATTTCACATACAAAAAAAATGACACTTCACACAAAAAGCCCTTTATTAGTTCTGCATGAATTGACTAATTGATGTACTTACAACAATATTATATATTCCGGCTGTAATTCATTTTTTTAAATTCAAACATCCGGGAATCAATCAATTGCTGATTGCATTTTAGTTGGGTTTCTATCCATAATCCGGACTGAATTTTATAAATTCTTTATGCGTAAAATGAAATGAATGAGCCTTATCCTTTAGTTATTTTTTTTGTCTTCAACAGCAATAAAAATTTACTAACAGCTATGTAGAAAAAAACTAAGTAAAGAAAAGCAACCTCGGTCATTGGTGTCATATCCACTGTGGTACTCCTTCTTTTATCTTTGATCTGGCCATGGCGTACTTCGTGTCTATTCAATTCTATTTATTTTCTATTTCTTCAAATGTTATTTCTTCAGGTTCACCGGCAGTACTTTTTTGTACAGGCGCAGTGCAACGCCCCGCACCACAACATCCTGTATTGGTTACCGCGGTAAATAGAAAAAAAGCACCCACCAGTCCCATTAAGGTATCATGTACTTGTACAGCCTGAATAATAAAAAATATACCAAAACCTAAGCGAAGCAACCTCATGAAATTCCATCCGGTTAATAATGTTTGTTTAATAGTGTCCATAATTTAGTTATTTAAATACAAGAAGTTTTATAATTTATTTTGTAGTTCATTCCAGTTTCCACCGTTATAGACCAACAAATATCCGTTGGATTTTAATATTCTTTGTGCTGTGGCGCTTCTCATTCCCGATGCACAACAGCAAATAATGCATTTATTTTTATCCCTGAGCTTTGGTAAATTATTGCTCAACTGATCCACAGGTATATTGATTGAACTTTTTATGTGGCCGCCAGAATATTCCCCCTTGGATCGCACATCCAAAACGATCGCCCCTTGTTTTACCAATTCGCCATAATCTACTTTAGTCCCCATACCCAATAAATTTTTAATAGCCTGTAACATCTTCTTTTTATTGTTTTAGTTTGATGATAATTATTTTATTTTTTAAATGTCCGTTTCGCGTTGTTTTGTTTTTGGGTTTTTAAAGATATTTCCTGCCAGCCCTCCCATCAAAGCTCCATACAGTGTACTGTTCATTGGTTTTGAAGTAATAGCACAGGTGCCACTATTGCAGCCTACAAAATGATAATAAAGATACCCACCTATAGCGCCAAGAATTACTCCGATAATAGTGAGTTGGTATTTTCTTAAGAAATTTCCTTTTGTTTGAATCATTTGTAATTATTTTAATTGAACAAAACTTCAGCTTCCAGTTTATTATTAAATATTTGAACGCCATTATAATTTATTTCCCAGGTAACAGGCAATGCTTTCTTCAGCATACTGCTGACACCACAATATTTTTCCTGTGAATCGGTAACGGCATTCCGCGAGGCTTCTTTGTTTTCAACAGCTCCTTTAAAATCGTAAATAACATGAATAGCAATGTACTCAATTGGTACTCGTTTGCTGATTTCTCCAATAACTTTCATGT